>DUJZ01000017.1:0-3034 GCA_013329565.1 Methanomassiliicoccales archaeon | reverse complement strand
CCATATTCCCTGTGTTCAGAAGAAAGGCAGTCGCCGGCGCCGGCCACATTGGACATCACCCGGCCACCTAGGCTGATGAGCATACCGTTAGAGCCATCGTAACCGCCCTTGAGCGGATCCTCGGAGCGGACGACCTGGAACTTGCCGAACGGATCGATCATTTCCCGTTCCTTTAGGACCAGACCGTCCACCAGGGGGCCCCCGGTAGCTAAGATGACCGCGTCCACGGCGATGTTGCGGGCATCCATCCCTCCGATGACCGTGGCTCCGCTTACGGCGTCCTCCTGCACGTCCAGAGCGGTCACCTTCCTCCCCTCCCAGATAACGACACCGGCCTCCGCGGCCTTTGAACGTGATAGGTCCGCCAGTCTTTGACCCGGCGTGCTCAGGGGGGTGATGGCCTCCAATATTTTTCTTCCACAACGTCCTTCCAACCGGTCCAGTCTGTGGTAGTCCTGCAGATCGGCCATGGCCGGGAGCAGTATCGCTTCAGCAGACAGCCCCTTCAATTCTTCGGTCAAGGATTCCCAAGCTTCGTCGTTTCGGAACGATGCCGCCAACGGAACGTCCGAGGGGACCTGGATCGGAACCCTGAACGGTTTTGCCTTGATACTCCGATCGTTCAGCGTGGCCGACGCGATGAGGGGCTGCAGGGAAGGATGCCCGTCCAGACCGACCACGGCTATGCTCCTTGGCGGTTCCCCTTCCTTCCAGGTGGAATGGGACGGGGATGTCCAGCATTGGTATGGCGTTCCGATCTTGCTGATGCCCTCCCTCCGTCCGGACGTCCAGGGCATCTTTTCGTTGCCCAGGAATTCCAATATCTCCGCGCGGCATAGGTTCGATCCGGACCTCGGGCAGCCGGTGGACATGGCGGTGCTTGGCGTTCCCCTGCCCACGAGGGTGACCTCCCAGCCTCTTTTAGCCAAGAGCCAGGACGAGAAAGTACCGGCGGCCCCGTTGCCGACGACGAGGGCGTGGTTCATTCCTTCCCCTCCATGCCATACACCCCTTTCAGGACATGTCGGCGCAGCAGCTCCTGTCGCAGCTGGTCACCGCTCGCCTGCTCCANNATCCATCATGATCTCCAGGACGGAGAGTGAGCAATCGGATCCCTGGCAGTAGCCCATGCCCGCCCTGGTCCTGCGCATGACATCGGCCAAGGTAATGGCATCTCCAGCCCTCAGGACCGCCGTCACCTCGGAACGCGATACCTGTTCGCATGAACATATCACGCGGGGATCGGCGGTATCGATTAAGGAGGCCGTCCTCCCGTACTTCCGTTTGAGCCGGGCCAGAGGGATTGAATCCCCTATCCCGTCCGCCGGCGGTCCGAGCGGCTCCTTGTGCGTGAGACAGTTCGAGCTGTTACCAAGCATCTCGCAGACCCGGTCAGAGACCTTCTCGGCCATCAAACGATAGGTTGTGAGCTTCCCGCCGGCCACGCTGAGCATGTTGCTCGCGCGTTCCTCGCTGAACACGGTGTAGGAACGACTGGCATTTCGACCGCCCCCGCTAACCAACGGCCGTACTCCACCGTACGTTCGTATAGTCCGGCATTCACGGAGGGATGGGAGCATGGCTGACGTTTCCCTGATCAGGAGATCGACGTCCTCCCTGGCCACTGTCGCGTCGTCCGGGGCGCTCGCCGGCCGGGAGGTGGTTCCCAATATCGTGGACGTGTGATTCGGAACGGCGATATCACCGTTGGACGGAAGCCTCAGCCTGTTCACTACGTGCCGGCACTGCCGGCCGTCCATGATCAGCATGCTGCCCTGGTCCAATCCTATGGGGACGTGGCAGCCGGCCAACTTCGCCACCTCGTCGACCCAGGCCCCGGCGGCGTTGACCACCATCTCCGGAACGATTGATGAGGGAAGGCCGCAGCGCCGGTCCCGGACCTCGACCTCGACCACCGTTCCGTTCTCGACCGTCATCCCGGTGACGGCGCAATGATTGAAGACCGTGGCGCCAGCGGAACGAGCGTCGTCCACGTTGGCCTGGACCAGGGAAAAGGGATCTATCGAGCCGTCCTGGACCTTGAGGCATCTGGTCACGCGAGTGGAGAGTCCCGGTTCGGATTCGAGCGCCTCCCTGGCCGTCAGCTCTTCCACCGGGACGCCGGTGGACCTGCAGGAACCTGTGAATATGTCAGCGAAGCCCTGATCGTCCTCCGGCAGCGAGACGAACAGTCCACCGGTTTCCTCGATGCAGAAGGGAGCGATCCTTCTGAGAACGGCGTTCTCCGCCGCGCACTCGGACGCGGACGCGGGATCCTTGACCGCGTACCGACCGCCGCTGTGCAGCAGCCCGTGATTGCCGCCGCTGGCGCCGTGGCAGTAGTCCCCCATCTCCAGCAGGAGGCAGTCCACCCCGCGCAGGGCGAGGTCCCTGGCGATGCCCGCCCCGGTGGCCCCTCCCCCGATGATTAGAACGTCAACGCGCATGTGATCCGGCGAAAAGGAATGCACGAGTCCGTATATGGAAGTTGAGAGATGTGAAAAGTAGCGGGGGGTCGATTTGAACGACCGGTCTCCGGGTTATGAGCCCGACGGGATGTCCTGGCTACCCTACCCCGCTCTGGTATTTCCCCATCATGCGTAGGCCGGTTATAAACCTTTCTACCTGCGGCCGACGGCTGGTTCAGAAGAACTTGCGCAGCTTCATGACGTCCTCCAACGAACCCCTTATGACCACCTTTCGCAGGGCCCAGGCCTTCATCGGCTTCATTTTGCCGGTGAAGAGGTCGTCGATGGTCTTGGGGTCCGAGCAGACGACGATGTCGGGGCATTCCAAAAGGCCCTCGTCGAAACAAGAGATGCAGCTGTCCTTGAGCAGGAAAGAATAGTGCTCGGTGCCCAGGTCGATGTTCACCTTCTTCCTGAGGCAGCCGACCTCCTCGCGGAGCTGGGCGTCGCACTGCATCTTGTCATTGAACTTGTCGATGGCGTTCAGTAAGTGGTCCTTGGTCGTCATGTCATTCCCAGTCGCTGAGTTTGGAGGTCTTGGAAGAACAGAGCATGTCCCTGGCCGT
>DUJZ01000069.1 GCA_013329565.1 Methanomassiliicoccales archaeon | reverse complement strand
CGGAGTGCCTGAAGGACACCGTGGCACGATCCGTCCCCTACTGGAAGGAGCAGATCGTTCCCGAGCTCAAGAACGGCAAGCGGGTCATCATCGCCGCCCACGGCAATTCGTTGCGAGCCCTGGTGAAGTACCTTGACAACGTGCCGGATTCGGAGATCGTTTCCAGGAACATTCCGACCGGCGTTCCTCTCGTTTACGAGCTGGACGAGGCCTTGCGGCCCATACGTTCCTATTACCTTGGAGACCAGGACGCCATCTCGAAAGCGATGGATGCCGTGGCCAAGCAGGGCAAGGCCTAAGCGATCCCGCTCAGGACGTATCCCATCTCCTTCATTCTGGCCTTGAAGGGCTCGAAGGGGTCCAGGAACCGGTAGCGGGTGGCGGCGGTCCTTCCTTCCTTCGTCAATATCCCCAGGTCGACCAGATGGTTCGATCGGGCCCGGACGGTCTGCTCCCCCACGCTATCCAACCAGCCACAGGCCTCCCTGAGGGTGAACGCCGTTCCGCATGAACGGGCCTTCTGCGCCAGTCTGATGCTTCCCTCGTCCAGCCCCCTGCTGAGCAGGTCCTTCCCCCGGTACTTGTCGATAGCTTCCTGGTACGCTTCCATGACGCACAGCGAAAAGTATTCAATGATCTCCGAATAGGAGCCGCTCTCATCAGCGAACGCCAGGAGATCGTAGTATGTCGTGGGGTTCCTCAGCAGGTGATGGTCGATCTTGCACAGCCTGGAATTGCGCATCCCTGCCTCCTGCAGGAGCAGATGAAAGAGGGTGCGCCCGACCCGGCCGTTGCCGTCGCGGAAGGGATGAACGCTCTCGAACTCGTGGAAGAACACCGTCGAGCATACCAAGGGTTCGAGCGCTTGCCCGGAGGAGTTCAGCCAGGTGAGCAGCGAACCGATCTCCTCCTCGACGTGCTCCGGGGGGCAGGCGATGAACGCTTCCGCCCCCCCGTCGTAGACGGAGGCGTGGGTTCGCCGGAACTCTCCAGGGATCCCTTTCGTACCGGTATCCTCGGTCAGCATGGAATGGACGGCCCTTATCGTCCCGGGGGACCAGGGCAGCTTCAGACGGTCCCGCAGGAAATGGCCGTAGAGGTGGTTGATGATCTCCTGCTGCGGGCCAGGATCTTTTTCCTCCTTTCCGGCGAAGGTCTGCCTGGTCAGTCTGACCACCTCCTCCTCGCTCAGGGGATTCCCTTCCAGACTGGTGCTCCAGTGGATGTTTGACGCGTACGCTTCCGTCACCAGCTCAAGATAGTCCGCGGCGGACAGGATGAACCTGTCCAGCTCCATGTCCATCATACGGATCTCCTGCAGCACCTTCTTGTTGCTCAGCTCGATGGACACCTTTGGTGTGAAGGGAACCTTGCGGCGATGTCGGACCGGTTGTGATGCCGGGTGAATTGATAGAAATTTATCATAATTAACTATCATAATTGAAAGCTACGAGCATGTTAATATTTAAATGATAGGACTATTGTTATATTAATTTATTAAAATGTTATTTAATTAAACTGACGCTCCAGCAAATCCAGGCAGAAGAGGAGGTGCTCGTGAACTTGCCCGAAGAGGAACGCTCGTGACCAATCGATCCAATACGCCGCTCCGGCCGTTGGTTCACTAGCTTTGATTGTCGAAAGCAAGACTATATAAGCCCGTTTCACCAAGGAATACTAGCCTTCTAGGCTAAGGCGTCCGGAAGAAGGGCTCCCATCCCAAAACCCTCTCCCTGATTTGTCGTAAGATCCTCCGTCGATCCCCGCCGGACGCTGATATTTTGTTCAGGGCACCCGCTCTCACTTGATGAGCAGATAGTGAGATCCACGGCCCTGGCCCTTGCGGACCACATATCCGGCCCTCTCCAATGCCTGGAGGTCGTTGTAGGCGGTCGGAACGGACACGGACAGCATGAAGGAGACCTCGCCGGTGGTTATCTTTCCCTTCTCTTGTATGACCTGGAGCGCCTTTTTCTGCCTGTCGGTGATCGGCCTGAGTTCTCTGGCCGATGAGTTCAGCAAAGTGACTTTGAAAAAACCTCCCTTTTCCTCGAACAGAGGGTCGGGAAGTCCGGCCTCCATCATGACCGATCTTATTCTGGGTATGCCAGTGGCCATACCCTCAACGATCCGCAGTTCCCTCAACAGCCCGTAGAGAAGGGGGTTCCTCTGGATGGAAATGGACCCAAGCGCCGAAATGCTGAGCCCGGGAAGTAGCCTGCCAGGATTCACGATCTCAAGACGGTCATCGAATATGCTAACCTGAATCCCGTTGCAATCGAAATAATCCCGGTGAACGACAGCGTTTATCAACAGCTCCCTGATAGCGGCCACGGGATATTCCGGGACATCCTGGCTGATCATCCCCTCGATCCTGAGGCCGACCTTGATGTTCCTGAATATGAACGCCTCGGCCGTGGACAGGTTGTCAAGGATGGTACCGTCGGCATATAGCCTGTCGAGTATCCTGACCGGTTCCCGACCGGCGAAGCGGACTAGCCGTATCTCGCTCTGGGGGACCGCCCTTCGGGGATCATTACTGAACATGAGAACAGCGGCGTTCCTCAGATCACCGTTACGGGTCGCTAGCTTGAGATTGAAGAGCGCGTCCTGTAGATCGAACGGATCGGACATCGCACCAGGCGAACGCTTGAGGAGGTAATCCCTGATTTTTTTCTCATCAATGTCCATCAATGTTTCCTCACTGGTTCGGAAGTCGTACTGGAGCAGCTGCCGGTCGGCAAGGAACTGCATCAGCGCCGGACCATCCAATCTAAGGTTGGAGCTTCCAGATCTGGTGTAGATCAGTCCGTTGTGAGTGCAGAACGCATCAGTGGCCAATGCCCTGACCTTCAATCTTATGATGCTCTTCCCTTCTTCCTTCTCGACCTGAATGTTGTGGAGAGGAGTAGGTGAAACGCATTGGACCGCCCCTGAGAGTCGCAGTTGCAGATCGTCCAGCCTGCTCTCGTCCAGACCGATCGAAATACCATCGTCATCGACCCCGATGAGGATCTCCCCGCCAGAGGTGTTAGCGAAAGCGCAAACGGTCTGGCCGACGTCGTTGAAATCTCTTACCGCCCTCTTGAACTCCAGTTCCTGTCCTTCCTGGCGGTGATCGGCATTCATCGCAATAGATATCACGATCAATCCTATATATTGATTATTAATGATTTCTTATTGATTCATTATCTGTTTGTTGAACTACGACCAAGGACCGTTCCACAGCGTTCACCTGAAAAAAGTAATAAGCGTCCATCGTTTGCCTTTCCCTGGTCAAAATGAACGACGCCGAGATAAACGCCGCCAAGGAGCACTTCGGGAAGATACTCAGGGAGCAGCTGAAGCGGGTGGAGGACATGAAGGCCTCCGCCGGCTGGATGGACTACTCCAAGCTTGATAAATTGGTTATAGGCGTCGTCGGCGGGGACGGCATCGGCCCGTTCATATGCAAGCACGCCGAGAACGTGCTCA
>DUJZ01000026.1:1428-8495 GCA_013329565.1 Methanomassiliicoccales archaeon | reverse complement strand
GAGTTCTGCCAGTACTGCGGAAAGAAAAGATGAAACAATAGTTCGATATGCACATAATTTGGATCGACCCAATTGTTCGCTCGATTTTCATCAGTTGTCTAGATGTGATATTAATTACATATAACAAATATGATAAAAAAAATATTAACCTTGGTTTTGGGTAAAATTGGAGCGGGGATTTAAAGAGATTTTAGTTAGATATCGCTAAAAAAACAAAAAAATATGTTTTTTCAAACCGAAGAATTTTGAATACTATCGATACTGGATAAGAGGAATAAGTAATTTTTTTATTTATAAACGTTATAAATTAAGGCTGCCTCTAAAAATAAAAAACCGGTTAGATTTCTGGTTAAACCTCCCGTTTTTGTCTAATTCAATGTCTTCTTCTAACCAAAAAAAGACGGCGTGTTTTCTAATCGTGCTTAATTATCCATTTTGCCCCTTTTCGACCGCCGATTTTTTGGATCTGTCCCTCACGTTTCATTTTTTGAATGATGTTTTTAACCTTGTATCTTTTTTGATCATGGGTCAAAAAGTCTGGAAGTTTGTTCTCCAGTAATTCCTCAATCTCTTTTCGATTAGCGTTACCAGCTTCCCTGATCATTTTCAGGATTAGGTCTTGGTAATAACTATCCTCGAAAGCTTTGTTTTTAATATAGTTCGCTTTTCCACCGGTCCTGAACGCGACATCCGAAGATATGTACAGGTTGGGGTACCTGCCTTCCACAACACCAATTTTCTTTAGATACGTAGCTTCTTGATGAGTGATCTTGATTTTCTTTTGGACCTTGTCCAACAGTATTACTGTTGACATAGGCAAGGAAGTGTTCTTGACTAGAAACTTAGCATAGTTTTCATCCAAGATGCTACCATAGATAGTGACCTTGACGCGTTCTGAATCGGTCAAATCGTAATCTGGAAGCGGGAAATATCTTTTCCTCTGGCTTTCGAACACACGGAAAATACCACTGGTTATTGTTTCAATCATATTCAGGTTGACCATGGAGGTGGCAAGGAAATGATTGCGATAGTAAGGAGGCATGTAAGCATTGTCGAGCACGTTCTCGACACTACCGGGAATGAAATGCCCGTTATTGACGAATGTTAGTTTATCATCTTGTTCTATCAAGACTGTCCGGCCCATCATACCATAATCAGAATGGGCGATGCAATTGTGTAGTAGTTCCCTTATCGCCATTTGATCATATTTTTGAATTTCATGAGGGAACAAAGTGCCGGGTTGATCATAGATGAATCGAGGATTCTGAATCTTTGAATAGATCTCATCAACAGATAATATGAGAGGAGGACCGAAGTGTTGATAATCGATTTTGTTGCCACCTTCATCCTGCTTTATCCAGGTTATCTCACATATCGCTGGATGTAAGAAGTGATCCGATTCTCTCGTTCCTAAAAGCATTATTGCGGTCCTTGTGATATTACCATCGATAGTAATTCTCGCTTTATTGAGGAAGGTCCTATCATCCCAGTCTGGAATGTCACTAGCCATGTTGGGATTTCTTTTAGCAAACTGAACCCGGGCTTTTGCGATAGCTACTGGGTCTAGATCGGATAATGAAGCGCCATCGCACAGCTGTGCTGACCAATCCTGACCGACCTGCCCCCGTATCTGTTCCAATTCGTGTATGTTCAAAGGTCCTAGAGAGCTGGCGGTTCTCCCATAATAATGCCCCTTCCAAGACACGGGAAGTCCTGGTTTCGATGCTGGAATCTGAAAGAGGAGCACTCGCCCACCATTGGTGATAATCTCATAGATTTCCTCGAACGTGATGTGCTCGGAAGTATTTGACGAGATTTCCGTTTTCAGATCATCTAGGCTTTTGCGGGATTGTCGCCATTTTGTTCCCACGATATTTGCCTGATTATCGACCCCTAGCACTAGCCATGCATATCTTTGTTTTTTCAAATTCGCTTCGTTGCTCAGCGCAGAAAAATATTTCCCCAGATCGTCCAGGTCCATCTGAGCCTTGGCTTCTTTGAATTCTATCCACTCATTCTCTCCTGAAGCCGTACCTATCATCAATAGGCGCTCCAATTGACCTTGAACCTCTCTATCCGTCAACGACACGATAGGGGTAATAAATGGTGTGGGTAATATATATTTAGTTTACATGTTTTGAATAAAGGGTTGAGTGATGATGCATGTTGATCAATAACCGATCGATAAATGATCTATGGGCAATCGGCACATGGTTAATTGGACAAGTTACATGCCCCAGAAGGGGTCCGACCTCCGCTTGATGTCCAGGAACTGCTCCAGGGTCTCCTTTTCATCCAGGTTCAGGTCGTAGTCCTGCAGGTTCTTGATCTCCGACTCCAGAATGTCGACGTACAGGATGTCCTCCACGTCCAGCTGCCTGCCTACCGTGGCACCTTCGATGGCCACGGCGATCTCCTGGCCTACTATCGCTTCCTTAAGAACGTCCTCGCCGGTGCGCAGCGAACGGATCCTGCCGATCTCCCTTCCGTCGGGGGCGATGAGCCTCTGGTTGTTACGTATCCGTCCGGCAAGAACCCGGACGCCGACGATGGCCGGCTTGCTGGCTCGGAAGACGCAGTTCGGCAATACGCGTATCTTGCCGGGGAAGGCCACCAGGGAGCGCTTCTCCGCCTCCGCCCGGCGCTTCTCCTCCTCCACCCACTTCTGATAGTCGTCTATGAGACCGTACACCACGGCGTTCAGGAACACCTTGGATTCGTGCGTGGTCAAGGCGTCCTTGGCGTCCGGCAGCATGCTGACGTTGAAACCGAGAACTACCTTGTGCAATGGATCGGTATAAGCGCTCACCTCGATGATGTCACGCTTGGATATGTCACCCGTCTCATACTTGCGTATCGGGATGTCCGCCCTCTTGCACTCGTACGCTAGTGCTTCTAAAGAGCCTAGCGCGTCAGCCTTGATCATGAGGCCGTTGTCCGCGACATCGATGGTGATCTTGGTCTCCTCGGCAATTTCCTTCAGGACCTCGTCCTGGTTGTTCTTGAAGGCGCGCAACGGCGCCCCAGCCACCACCCCTTCCAGGCTCTGACATAGCAGTTTGACACCAGCGGCGGCGGTGATCTCCTTCATGCGTTCGAACTTGTCCCTCGGATCGCGTATCTCATCCAGGGGCTTGGGCTTCAGTATGGCCTTGACCTTGGTCAGGAGCGGCTTCCCCCGGGTGCCCAGGGCTATGTTGTCCCCCTGCCTCAGCGCTCCGTCGTAAAGAATGACGTCGATGGTCTGGCCGAGGCCCCTTTCCTCCTTCACCTCGAGTATGGTGCCTTTCGCCGGCCCCAAGGCGGTCTGCAGGTTCTCCTCCAGGAACCGCTGGGCCAATCCGACCAGCACCAGCAATAGGTCGGGAACGCCTTCGCCGTTGCGGGCGCTTATCGGGACCAGCGCTATGTTCTTGGTGAAGTTCTCGATGCGATCGTACCGCTCCGCGGACATGCCCTCCTCCGCAAGACGGCCGACCACCGCGTACAGCTTTTCCGTCAGGGCCGCCTGGGCCTCCTCGCTCTGCGTCTTCTCGGAGATTATGAAAGGGGCTGACGGATGGGTGACCCAGCCGTCCACCAGGTCGATCTTGTTGAGGGCGATGATGAAAGGCGTCTTGAACCTCTTCAGGATGCTGATGGACTCCAGCGTCTGCGGTTTCAACCCCTCGTTGATGTCTATCACGAGGATGGCGATGTCCGCCAGGGAGCCGCCTCGCGCCCTGAGGGTGGTGAAGGAATGATGTCCGGGGGTGTCGATGAACAGAAGACCGGGAACGGAGAACTTCCGGCCGCCAAGCAGCTTGGCGCAGACCTTGTTGACGTGGTCCAGCGGCACCTCGGTCGCCCCGATGTGCTGCGTAATACGCCCGGCCTCGTGCGTTATGACCGCCGTTCCCCTGATGTAGTCCAGCAGGCTGGTCTTGCCGTGGTCCACGTGGCCCAGCACGCTGACGATCGGTTGACGGATGGTCATGTTCATCGGATTTGAGAATGCCTATTAGTATCTTTCTCGGGGCCGGATGGGGCTTGCGGAACGACTGGAGATGGAAAAATGAAAAAGTGGGTTTCAGGAAGGTGTTTGCGCCTGCTCGAACATCCAGACCTTGTTGCAGGCCTCGTAGCTCAGGAGCTCGTAGTCGTTGAAGAACAGCTCGATCTCGCGCTTCGCGGACTCCGGGGAATCGGAGCCGTGGATGATGTTGCGGCCGGTCTGCTGGGCGAAGTCCCCGCGGATGGTGCCAGGCGCGGCCTCCACCGGGTTGGTCTTGCCCATCATTCCGCGCATGACGGAGATGATGTTGTCCCCTTCCCAGACCATCACGAGCACCGGGCCGGAGGTCATGTAGCTGATGAGCCCGGGGAAGAACCCCTTGCCCTTGTGCTCACCATAGTGCCTCTCGGCCAGCTCGCGCGGGATGCGCATGAACTTCATGGCCACCGGGCGGAAGCCCTTGGCCTCCAGCCGAGCGACTATCTGACCCATGAGACCGCGCTGCACGGCGTCCGGCTTCAGCATTACGAAGGTGCGCTCCATCACGGGGCTCACTCCTTCGCGGCCTTCTCAGCCTCAGCCTTCTTGGCGGCCCTGGCCTTCTTCCTGGTCACGGTCTTCGCCTTGGGCTCGGCCTTCTTCTCGACCTTGGCCTCGGCTACAACCTCTGACCTCTCCTCGACCTTGGCCTCGGACTTCTCCTTGGCCGCCATGGTTATGCCCTTCTTGGTGGCGTAGGCCTTGGTCCAGGTGACGTTCCTGGGCACCCTCTTGAGCTCGACCATGTTCTTGTAGCACTTGTTGGTGCAGTATAGCAAGGTCGTGCCGTCCTTCCTGACATACATCTTGCCGGTTCCAGGCTCGATCTGCTCTCCGCAGAAGGAGCATAAATGTTGCTCGACCATGTGAATGACCTCCTTACCTCAGGGAGAGCTTCCTCGCCTCTCTGGATGTCTCTCTGAGCATCAGGATGTCACCCATGCGGACCGGACCCATGATGTTCCTGGTGATGATCCTTCCCTTGTCGCGGCCGTCCAGCACTCGGACCTTGACCTGGGTGGCTTCCCCGGTCATGCCCGTCCTGCCGATTATCTCCACGACCTCTGAAGGAATGCTATCTTCGTCTGCCATCTATGACACCCTTTAGCCCTTTATCTTCTTGACCTGGTCGACCAAGGCCTCCAGGATGGGCTTGCCCTTTCCAGCGTCTAGTATGGCGATGGAGGCGGTGGGCTTCTCCAGTCCGCAGGAGGCGCCCAGCTGGGCCTTGCTGTCAACGTAGACGTACGGAATGTTCCTCTCCTCGCAGAGCATGGGCATGTGCGCCAGTATCTCCGGGGGCTGAACGTCCTCGGCCAGTACGACCAGGACGGCCTCTCCGCGCTCCACGATCTTGGTGACCTCGTTGGTGCCCTTCCTCAGCTTACCGGTGTCCCGGGCCAGCTCGACGACCTCATAGGCCTTGTCCTTGAGTTCCTTGGGCGTTTCAAATCTAACGAACACTGCTTTTGCCAAACTTATACCTCCTTCCGATGCGTTAACATCCTCATTATTCATGGGCTCATAAGAGCAGGAACGCTCAAAGGAGTGGTCATATAAAAGGCTTAGCTATCGGAGAAAAGGGACCACCCAGACGGTCACCCGGCAAGCTTGTCCCCCAGACATCTCGGTCAAGCATGGGGGGCGGCCGCACCTATAACCTGGAGAAGATCTGACCCAGGCCGTCGACCGCCATCAGCCCCTTCTCCCCCAGGGAGTAGAGGTGCGTTCTGCGGTCCACGTTGACGTACCCAGAGTCCACCAGCTTCCTGAGGTGGAACTGGAGGTGCCCCTTCTGCATCTGCAGCTCCGACATGATCTCGGTGAAGCTGCGCGAGCTCGTGTACAGCAACGCCAGTATCTTGAGCCTGACCGCGTTGGAAAGGGGGCTGAGCATAGCTTCCAGCTTTTCCGGCTCGAGGCCCGCGTAGGCGCTGTCGCACGACCTCCGGACACCGGGCCGCCCAGTGTGGAACCGCAGCGTCTCCAGCAGGGCCATCTGCTGCCTGCTCCGGTCCAGGACCGAGAGCAGTTTGTCCTTCCGTTCGGCCTCCAGCTCCATGTCCGTGAGTCGAGCCGCCACCTCCCGGACATCGTCCAAAGACCTTATGGCGCCGTCAAGGTCGTTGAGCTCGTACCTTTCCATCGCCCCTTCGTACAGGTCCGAGATGTCCATAAGGACCGTCGATGGCCGGCCCGGCCACCCTTTCAGAAGATCGCGCACGGCCTCGCGGTTATTCTCCAGATAGGATGTGCCTATCTGCTCGTGGAAGGCCTGGTCCATCTCGTCCCGGCGCAGGGATGTGACCGAGCGCCCGAGGGAGTCCAGACCCTGACGCAGTTCCTCGATCTTTCTCAGCAGTTCGTTCTCGCCCTCGCTCATTAGTAATAGAATATTAGTACCTAGGTATATTAAAATATTACTAAATCCGATGATGTCGCGGGTCATGAAGATGAGGATCGGCGTTGTGGCTTGCGAGAGCTTCCGGAAGGAGATGGACATTCTTACAGATGACGACCCGGACATAGCGCACAAGGAATACCTGGAGTTCGGGCTGCATTCTTACCCCCAGGACCTGAAGAGGGCGGTCGTGGAGCACGTGAACGCACTGCAGGGAAAGGTGGACGCGGTCTTCCTGGGATTCGGGACCTGCAATTCCCTCAAGGAAGTTCGCAGGGAGCTGGTGGTCCCCACGGTCACCATCGAGGCCGATGATTGCGTGGGCGCCCTCCTTACCAATGAAGAGTACGCCCGGGAGAGGAAGGTCTGCGCGGGGACCCTTTTCGCCATTCCATTCGTGTCCGAGATGGGCACCGAGTATTTCGAGAAGGAGCTTTACAGTAAGATGCCAAACTACGAGGAACTTGGGGTCGACGCGCAGTGGTTCCTGGGCATGCTGTTCGATGGATATTCCAGGCTCCTCCATGTCGACACCGGGGTGGGCGACGCGGAGGCGTTGCATAGGAGATCCCGGGACATGGCTGAAAGGCTCGAACTGCGTTATGAGGAGCGGCAAGGAACCCTGCAGGTCCT
>DUJZ01000026.1:0-1411 GCA_013329565.1 Methanomassiliicoccales archaeon | reverse complement strand
TTTCGAGGACGGCGCGGACCGGCTGCATCCTCCCTCGGTTTGGAGCGTGTGGCGCTTTGTTAGGGACCCTGCGTTCGAGCGATTCCAGATCGATAACCGTCACTGACAAAACCTTATATGCTACCATTTGAGTGCTTTAACATTGATAATATGAAGAAAGGATTGGTCGGTTTGGGCGGCGCACTTGCCGCGGTTGGAGCTGGAGCAGCGTATTACTTTAACACCGCCACCTACGAGGTGGAGAAGGAAATCCTGGGGGTCCCCTACACCGTACTGGAGAACTATGATCCCATGTACGTGACCGTGTCGATCGTCATTGCCATAGTGGGCGTGGTCATACTTGCGTACGGGGCGTTGAGCAAGAGCTCCTGATCCTAGATGAAGTGCAGCTGCTCCTCGTGGGGGTGGCGCACCCTCTTCACCTTTTCGAACGTGGCGCACACCGGCTGCTCCATGTCGTTGCCGTAATGCAGGTACCACTTGTTGCAAAGCCATTCCTGCAGCTTCGCGATGTCTTCGTCCTCCATATGGCGGAAGCGCCCCTGCAGCTTCAGGTAGTCCGTTACGGGCAGCATGGTCTGCGGCTTGTAGGTGGTCCGCGATTCCCCGTCCTCCAGTTCGTACAACGTCCACATCCCCGTCTCCACGGCCAGCCGAGAGATCTCCACCGTCATTGACGGATCTGAACGCCAGCCGGGAACGCAGGGCGTCATGACGTGCAGGAAGCGGAAGCCCTTCTTGTCCTTGGCCTTCTCCACCTTCCTGACGAAGTCGTTGAAGTGGGCGATGGATAGCGAAGCGGCGTAGGGCGGGTCGTGGGCGGCGATTATGGCCATGAGGTCCTTCTTGAACTCCCTCTTGCCCTCGACCTTCTTGCCCACCGGCGTTGTCGTCGTCCAGGCCCCGAAGGGCGTGGCCCCGGACCTCTGGATGCCGGTGTTCATGTACCCCTCGTTGTCCAGGCATACGTACAGGATGTCATCGTTGCGCTCGGCCGCCCCGGATAACGCCTGGAGACCGATGTCGAAGGTCCCACCATCGCCGGCCAGACCGACGACGGTCGAACTGAGCCCGCGGCGCCTCTGCGCCGCCCGGATCCCAGCGGTCACCGCCCCGGTGTTCTCGAAGGCGGTGTAGAGATAAGGGGTGCGGAAGTTGCTGGTGGGATACATGGCGCTGACGACCACCAGGCACGACGCGGGAACGTAAACGGTGGTGTTGGCCCCCAGTATTCTCATGATGTTCTTGACCGCCACGGCCATGCCGCAGCCGGCGCAGGCCCCGTGGCCGCTGACGAACATGTCGTTCGTGGGCATGTCCTTGATGATGCGCATCTCGCTCACTCCATATCCCCCCTGAGACCGTGCCAGGT
The DNA here is from genome assembly GCA_013329565.1 of Methanomassiliicoccales archaeon. Lineage (GTDB taxonomy): Archaea > Thermoplasmatota > Thermoplasmata > Methanomassiliicoccales > UBA472 > UBA472 > UBA472 sp8940u. The sequence goes on along the minus strand of DUJZ01000026.1, from coordinate 39 downwards.
GACCGGACGGACCGTCTCCCCTCGGGACGCCTTGTCCAC
>DUJZ01000082.1:2678-4390 GCA_013329565.1 Methanomassiliicoccales archaeon | reverse complement strand
GGGCATAATCACCGGAGAGGCCCTATATCCGGGATACCATACCGGAGAGATGGACATCAGTGAACTGGCCAGGCAGGAGCCCTCGGCGACCATATTCAATGCGACCATGATGGTGGGCGGGATAATGTACTCCCTGACCGCCCTCCTTCTGCGCCGGGCGGGGCTGCCCCGGTCGGTTACGGTACCAGCCTTCCTCATGGGCGTGGGCTGTGCCGGCGTCGGCATCTTTCCGGTGTACACCGGCGTTCCCCACTACATCGCCGCCGTGATGGTCTTCGGCGCGGGCGCCATAACCGCCATCATGGCCGGGAGGACCGCCGACTCCCCGTTCAAATACATCTCCTTTTTCTTGGGGACCATCAGCTTGGTCTCCCTGGTGCTTTTCTCCGTCGCGTGGAGGGACGGCCCGTTCGGGCCTTTGGGCGAGGGCGGGATGGAGAGATGGGTGGCCTATGCCAACATGGTCTGGGCCATTGGCTTCGGCGGATACCTTATGAACAGCGGGCCCGACCGTTCCAAGTCGCGGATGTCCTGCGATCGCCCCTAGGACGCTGCGCAGCGAAAGTTAGATTACCCGCCACCCGCTAGTTATGAGCAGAGGGTGGATCCTGTGGACCTCGACCAAGCCATCCATATCTGTAGGTCGTCCAGAAGGGATCTGAGGAGACTGATGACCGCCCTGGACATGAAGAGCTTCTACGACCTTGGACCCGAGATAGGCCATGCCGCAGCGATGGGCGCGGCCTTCAAGGACATGGACAAGGAGCTGGTGTGGCTGGAGCAGCTCATGACCGTGGGGAACCTGGAAGCGATAAGAGGACAGAACTGGATGGTCTGCGATCTGGTGAACTACTACGATCGCCTGATCGACATGATCAAGGGGAAGGCCATACCGGCCGGGAAGGCTCCCCCGGTGGCGGACTCCATATACCTGTGGAGGGAGAACGCCGGGAAGCTGGCCCAGGCCATTTGCCAATTAGAGGATGACGAATCTCTGTAACAAGGTAATGATGAATAGGCGCGGCATCATACGCACTAACCGAACATGAAAGAGGTCCGGCTTAGGCATCATCATCTGCTATGCACCCGCACCTTCGGCGGCTACGGATACGACAAGCGATTCGTGGCCAACATGGAGGAGGTGGTCTCCGTTCTCCGCTCCCCAGACGGGCTGGTCATACAACTGGAAGTCGGTTGCGACGACATATGCTCGCAATGCCCCAACGTCGTCCGGGGCCTGTGCAAGGACCACGAGTCGGTGGTGAAGAAGGACTGTTCGGTCGCGCTCTTCCTGGGCGTTCCGGAGGAGGGAGCGCTGCAGGCCGGGCCGCTTCTCAGGGCGGTAGAGGACAGATTGAGAGAACTGGACGATTTCCGATCGGTGTGCGGAGAGTGCGAATGGGCGGACCTGTGCAACGAGTGGCTGAGAACGAAAGGCAAGGCCCCGAAAAAAAAGTAAAGGGCGCAGAACTGCGCCGGCTGCTTCACTCGTCCTTCAAGCCCTCGAGGAACTCCTCGACCGGGATCGCCGCCAGGGTTACCGTCTCCAGCGTCCCGCGGGACCCCAGGGACATCATTATCTTTACCACGGTCTCGTTGTTCGGCGCCTCCAGGATGTTCATGAAATCGTACTTTCCCAGGAGAGCGTACTGCTGGGTGACCTTGGCTCCCATCTTGGTGATCTCCTTGTTCACCTCTTTCAAGCGTTCCGG
>DUJZ01000082.1:0-2581 GCA_013329565.1 Methanomassiliicoccales archaeon | reverse complement strand
TTGACGTTGCGGAAGTTGAACCAGAAGGCGGTGACCGCGCCGATGTATATCAGCGCGGCCAGGACGAACGGCAGTGCGAAAAAACCGGCGGCCAGCATGGCCCCTCCGATCACCGTGGTCACGCTGTTCGGGACCCTCCACACTATGGAGTTGATGGCACTGGCGAGCCCGCGGTCCTCCTTGTCCACGATGCCCATCAGGTAGGAGTCCATGATCGGCCCGGCCATGTTCATGGTGGCCGCACGGATGAGGTACACGGCGCCGGCCCAGATGGCCCCGGGCATGAAGGGGATGGCCAGCATGAAGATGGTGGAGAAGCCCTGGGTCATCACTATTGCCGGGACCGGTCCATAGCGATGGGCCAGGCGGGGGCTGAATATGGCCGCCGCACCGATGGAGAGGGAGGACAGCGCCAGCAACGGTCCGGAATAGGAGTCCGGGATGCCGTACCGGAGGTAGAACCAGGTGGGTATGAGAGGTATGATCAAACCGGCGCCCAGCCCGATGAGGGTGTTGTTTATCGAGAAGCGCAGCAGGGTCTTCTTGCTCCTCTCCTTGAGGAACGTCCCCCGACGCAGCCTTGCCGAAGGTGCGGTGTCGTGGTAATCTCTGAGCAGACGGTGAACGGTCACCGGCGATATCAGCGTGACGACGCCCAGGAGCACGAAGGTCCAGGAGTGCATCTGCACTGATGTCCATCCGCCGATCTCCATGAGGAAGGGGAAGGCGAAGGGAAGGGCGAACCCCAGTCCGACCAGCGCGCCGTTGACGATGAAGGACATGGAGAAGGCCATCTCCCGGTTGTCCACCGTGGTCTGGTCGGCGATCATGGCGTTCCAGGTGGAGAGGATCGCCCCTTCGGCCACCCCGGAGATGATGGCCGCTGCCAGGTACAGTCGGGGATCAACGGAGAAAGAGCAGATGAACATGGAGAATGGCAGAAGCCCTAGCCCGGCCAGCAGCAATCTCTTCCTTCCAAGCCGGTCGGACATGAACCCGAACGGGATGGCACTGACGATCATTGCCAGACCAGAGAGGCCGATTATCAGGCCGACCTGTCCCGAATCCACGCCCTGTTCCGGAAGGTAGGCGGCGATGGCGGTGGTCAGGTAACCAAATCCTATGGAGCTGAAGGAGGTCAGCAGGATCAGCCATTTGACCTGGGCCGGGACCTTTACCCCTTTCATCCCGCTGAACTTGGAACCTGCGCTCATCCTCTCCTCTCCTTCTTCCCCTGGCACCTGTAATGACCTGAACGGCGAATACGGTTCTGATATCAGATACTTGCGGTACTCTTCAACGGCACATTATTAATTCGCGGCGGCCTATTTTGCCCGAACGAACATGCTGCCGATCGCACCCCTGATGATAGAACACCGCTTGATAGAGAGCATGGCCGCCGTCATGAAGGAACAGGCGGAAGGTCTGCACGCCGGCCAGGAGCTCGACCCGCGCTTCATTCCCGAGGTCGTGGATTTCATGCGGACGTACGCGGACCGAACCCACCACGGCAAGGAGGAGGACATTCTCTTCAAGGTCCTGAAGGGCAAGAAACTGAGCGGGGAGCACCGCCGGGTTCTGGAAAAACTGGAGAACGATCACCTCAGGGCCAGGGAGATGGTCGGCAAGCTCTCCGCCTTAGGAGAGGAGTACTTGAACGGAAGTCCCAGTGCCGCATATCAGGCGTCCATTCTGATGAAGGACCTGGTGGCGTTCTACCAAGCCCACATCGAGCTGGAGGACCAGGGTTTCTTCGTTCCGGTGATGGAGTACCTTTCGACCGAGGAGCGCCAGGTCATGCTCGAGGAGTTCAAGGACTTCGATTCCCGGATGGTGTACGAGCGCTATAACAAGACGGTGCAGCGTCTGGGAGGAGGAAGGGAAGTGCACCTGGCCCGCGAGGAGGGGGACCGCTGGCGGTGTCGGGTGTGTGGTTACATCTACGACCCCAAGGAGGGCGACCCGGACAACGGCGTCCCGGCTGGAACGGCGTTCGCGGACATTCCCGACGATTGGGTGTGCCCGGTATGCGGCGCAGGGAAGGACGCCTTCGAGCACCTCTGAGGGAAACGATTATCTTCAAAGGCCTTCCATTCGTTGAGCATGAGCGATGAGCCGGGACTGGAATTCCAAAGGGAGACCAAGCATCGCCGGGACCGCCTGGTAGGCCGCTCCATGGACTGGGGGCGGAAGCCGGAAACCTACAAGGAGTATCCGGACCGGCCGAGCACCGCGCTTCCGGAGCCCAAGCGCCCCGTCTCATCTTTGGACGAACTGCTGAGGGCCCGGCGCAGCGTACGCCGCTTTTCAGAATACCCCGTGTCCCTGGAGGACCTGTCATACCTGCTCTGGGCTGGCGACGGGATCACCAGAAGGGAGAAGGGGTACGAGTTCCGCACCGCGCCTTCCGCCGGTGCGCTGTACCCGGTGGAGACCTACGTCGCCGTCAACGAGGTGGTCGGATTGGCACCTGGAATATACCATTACTCGGTCAAACTCCACGCCCTGGAGCTGATCAAGAGAGGCCATCTCGGGGAGGAGGTGGCCCGCGCCGCCCTGGACCAGGCCATGTGCGCATCGG
>DUJZ01000032.1:1141-8036 GCA_013329565.1 Methanomassiliicoccales archaeon | reverse complement strand
TGGCCGGTGACCACGGTCGGGACGTTGCACAGAGCGGCCGCCACCTCGGTATACACCGGACCGCCGCCGTTGAACGACGCGGAACGGTCGAAGACCCCAAGCGCCTTCAGATCGCGGCAGGCTTCGCACAGCTCCTTGAAGGGGAACGGGCGCATGAAGCGCAGCTTGATCAGGCCGGCCTTCTTTCCCTTCTCCCTGAGTTCGTCCACCACCTGGCGGGCCAGGCCGGTGGCTGTACCGAGGGTGAGCATGGCGTATTCGGCGTCCTCCATGCGGTAGGTGTCGATCAGCCCCCCGTACGAACGGCCGAACTCCCTGGCGAACAGTTCGTCCACCTCGGTGATGACCTCCCGGGAGTGCTCGACCGCCCGGTCCAGCTGGTAGCGCATCTCCATGGCGTACTCCGGCGGCACTATCGGATTGATGATCCTGGGATCGGACGGGTCCAGCATGTTGAACGGGACGAACCGGGGAAGGAAGCGGTCCACCTCCTCCTGCTCCGGCACGTCCACCCGCTCCACGGTGTGCGACAGGATGAAGCCGTCCAGGCAGACCATGACCGGAAGCAGCACCCGGCGGTCCTCCGCCAGACGGAAGGCCATGAGCGTGGCGTCCAGCGCCTCCTGGTTATCCTCGACGTAGACCTGCATCCATCCCGAGTCCCGCTCGGCCATCGAGTCGTTGTACTCCACCCAGATCCCGGACGCGGCGCCCAGCGAACGGTTGACGTTGGCCATCACGATCGGCAAACGGTTCTGCGGCACGGCGTACAGCATCTCGTGCATCAACGCCAGTCCTTGCGAGGACGTGGCCGTGAACACGCGAACGCCGCCTGCACTAGCGCCAATGGCCATGCTCATGACCGAATGCTCGCTGTCGGCAGGGATGAAATCGGCGTCCAGTTCCCCATCGTTTATGAACTCCGCCAGCTGTTCCACGATGAGCGTCTGCGGGGTGATGGGGAATGCCGGGACCACTTCCGTCCTGGCCAGCTTCGCCGCGTAGGCCACGGCGTGATCGGCGCTTATGACCTTCACCTTCATCCGGATCCCCCCTTGATCATGTCGATGGCCTTTACCGGACACACCTGGGCGCAGATGCCGCAACCCTTGCAGTAGTTGAGGTCCCAGTGCACGTAATCGTCCTCCTCCCTCTTGATGCACCCCTCCGGGCAGGAGAACCAGCAGCGCAGGCATCTGATGCATTTTTCCTTGTCGTAGCGGGGCGTCTGCACCCTCCAGCTGCCAGTGAGGTTCTGGCGGGCGCCCCCGGGGCCGACCGCCACCCCGTCCACGATCCTCTCGTCGAGAGTGGTGCCGATGGGGATGTCCCTCCAGTCCGGAAGCCATTCCTTCTTCTGCACCAGAGGCCTCTTTCCCTGGCACCTTCCGATCGCCGCTTGAGAGTACGCCGCGGCCGCGGCGGCCGCGTTGTTCCGGGCCGCCGCCTCTCCGAACTTCTCCCCGAAGCGGTTCCCGATGGCCTGCTGCATGGACTCCATGCTGACCAGGTCGCAGACCCTGACCACCGCGCCAAGTATCGCGGTGTTCACTATCGGGGCCTTGATGAATTCCATGGCTATTGCCGTGGCGGGCACCGTGGCGCATTCCACCTCCACCCCCAGGTCGATCTCCGTCGGGAGCTTCCTGGTATTGATCACCGCCTTACCGCTCGATTTAAGCCCGCGGGCCACCGGCTCGATGTCCAGAAGCGACTCGTCAAGCACCACCAGCAGGTCCGGCTCGTAAACCTGGGACTTGATGCTGATCTTCCGGTCGTCCATGCGGGCGAAGGCCATCACGGGAGCGCCTCGGCGCTCCGCCCCAAAATACGGGAACGCCTGGGCGTGCCTGCCTTCGATGACCGCCGCTTCGGCCATAGCCTGCGCGGCCATGACCGCCCCCTGCCCTCCGCGACCGTGGAACCGGACCTCGTACATAGAATACCGGTTCATAATCTGAGCGTGGCTTATTTAACGCTCCGCCTCTGAATTGAAAAGGAAGGACCTTGGAAAGAGCTTAGACCTTCACCAGGTCGGACCATCCCTCGTATCGGGGGTCCTCGCCCATGGCCGCCTTGTGGAACACCGCGCCCAGCTTCCTGGTCACCGGTCCGATGTCGCCCTCCGCGATCGACCGATCGTCGATCGAGCGTATCGGGGATATCTCCGCTGCGGTCCCGGTCATGAACACCTCGTCGGCCATGTACAGCTCGGAGCGGGTGATGTCCCTCTCCACGACCTCTATGCCCAGGTCACGGCCGATGGTCATGATGCAGTCGCGGGTGACGCCTTCCAGTATCCCGGCGGACACCGGCGGCGTGCACAGCCTGCCGTTCTTGACCATGAACACGTTCTCCCCGGTGCCCTCGGCCACATTGCCGTTGGGGTTGAGCAGGAGCGCCTCGTCGCAGCCGTGCTGGATGGCCTCCAGTTTCGCGATCACCGAGTTCACGTAATGCCCGCTGACCTTGGCGTTCAGGGCGGCGGCGTGGTTGGAGTACTTCTCCCAGGACGACGTTATAATGTTCGCCCCCTGCTCCACCTGGTCCTTGCCCATGTACACGCCCATGTGGGTGCACATGATGCTGACGTTGGTGCCCAGCTTGATTGGGCTGAGCCCGATCTTGTACTCGGGGTGGACGCCGTAGAATGCTATAGGTCGGAGGTAATCGCCCTTCGGGTCCGCTTCTTTTACGACCTCGCGGCATGCTCCGCACAGCTCGTCCAAGGAGTACGGCACCTTCATCTGCAGCACCTTGGCCGAGTTCAGGAAGCGGACCATGTGGTCCCTCAGCCGGAAGATGTTCCTTCCCTGCTTCGTATGATATACGCGGATGCCCTCGAAGACCCCGGTCCCGTAATGTAAACCGTGTGCCAGCACGTGCACCTTGGCGTCCTCGAACTCCACCAGACGCCCGTCCATCCAGATCTTTCCCTTCATCCCATCACCTCAGATGGCGCTGACCGCCCTTATGAAGCGGTCCGGGTTGGTGGCCTGGAGCATCTTCTCCACTTCCTCCATGGAGCCGATCAAACGGGCCTTGCCGAAGGTGTTCCCGACCAGGGCGTAGGCTTCCTGGCGGCTCTCGTCCACCAGCTCGACCTGGATTATGTCGTGCAGCCGCTGAAGGCTGTCGACGGCCCACTCGGCCTGCTTGCGGTCGGAGACCGTGAGGACGACACGGGACTTGCCGGGCATCTCGCACTTCCCGACGACGATGGTGTCCACGTTGATTTTGCGGCGGGTGAACTCGCCCATGATCCTCTGCATGACCCCGAACTCGTCGTTCACGACCATCGATATGACTTCCATCTCGATCCCTGTCCTCACTTCTTTCCTTTTATCGGTATCTGATAGTTCCGCACGCTGTGGTTCTTCTTTATCGGTTGGTAATAACCATCGTCATTGCGTCCGTTGTCCTGGCCGCTGGGATACTTTGGCGTGGATAACCAGGGCAGCTGATGACAGTCGCTTCCCTCGATCACCTTGGGGCGACGCCCCGCGCCTTTCACCACGCCAAGGACCAGCAGGCCGAACGAAAGCATTCTCATTGACAAACCAACCTCACAATGAACGGGAAAGCCAAAGGCTCCCCTTTCAGATACCCAAGACACGCTGGACCGGAACAATGACGGTGCGAATGCTCAGCGCGCCCATGGTCCGTTCGTATTTCCGACAGCATACTTAAGGGTTGTCTTGGACCCCGTTGCCGGCCGGCAAGAAATCCTGGGGGATGCCTGGGTCCATGGCGTCCACCTCCTTCAGTATCCTTCTCAGGAAAACCTTGGTGCGGGGGTTCTGAGGGTTCACGAATATCTCCTCGGGGGTGCCCTGCTCGGCGATAACCCCCTGGTCCATGAATATCACCTTGTCGGCCATCTCCCGGGCGAAGCCCATCTCGTGGGTCACCACCAACATGGTCATCCCGGATAGCGCCAGCTTCTTCATGACGTCCAGGACCTCGCCTATCAGTTCGGGGTCCAAAGCGGACGTCGGCTCGTCGAACAGGATGACCTTGGGGTCCATGGCCATGGCCCGGGCGATGGCCACCCTCTGCTGCTGTCCTCCGGAAAGCTCGCCGGGATAGGCATCCGCCTTCTCCCCCAGGCCGACCTTCTCCAGGGCCTTCATCGCCCTCTCCTCGGCCTCGGCCTTGGTCATCTTCTTGACCTTCAGGAGGGCGAGGGCGATGTTGCGCTTAGCCGTCAGATGCATGAAGAGGTTGAACGACTGGAACACCATGTTCATCTGCGTACGGACGGCATTGATGTCTATGTCGTCGCCGCTTATGTCTTGCCCCTGGAATATGATCCTTCCACCGTCAGGAACGTTCAGGTGGTTCAGGCAGCGCAGGAGGGTGCTCTTGCCGCTTCCGGACGCCCCGATGATCGTGACCACCTCCTGGGGCATTATCTTCAATGAAATTCCTTTGAGCACGTGGTTGTCGCCGAAGGACTTCTTCAGGTCGATCACTTCGAGTATCGGCTCGGTCATTTTGAATCACTCCCCATCATGCCCGGGATGGCGAACCTCCTTTCCACGTACCTCAGGATACGGGAAGTGCTGAATGTCAGCACGAAATAGAGGATAGCAACGAAAAGCAGCACCGGAATGGATTGGCCGGTGGTGGCGCTGATGAGCTTTCCCCGCAGGGTGAGCTCGAGGACGCCTATGGTCATCACCAGGGAGGAATCCTTGATCATGGTTATGAACTCGTTAGTATACGGCGGAAGGGCGTTGCGAAGGGCTTGAGGGATGACCACATTGAAGAGCGCCTGGTTGTAGGTCATTCCAAGAGAGCGAGCGGCCTCGATCTGCCCGACGGAGATGGATTGGACCCCGCCTCGGAATATTTCGGACTGATATGCAGCGCTGTTGAGGGAAAGAGCGATCAGACCGGCCACCAGGGGGCTGTCGATGTAGATGCCCAACTGGGGGAGGCCTAGATAGATCAAGAATATCTGGATGAGGAGTGGCGTGCCGCGGAACGCCTCAACGTAAACGGTGGACGCACCGTACACCAGCCGGTTTCGCGATATTCGGCACATGCCGATAAGTATACCGCCAACGAACCCCAGGATGATGGAGACGACCGATATCAACAGGGTCGTCTGCAACCCCTTCATGAATATCGGCAGGTATTCGGGTATTATCGTCCAATCAATGGTCATGACCATTTTGCGGCACCTGTTCCATTAGTTGAATAAAGTTCAAGGTAAGGGGTTTGGAGCTGTCTCGTTTAAAGCAGCCACTTGTCCAGGATATCATCCAGGGTCCCGTCGGCGATCATTTCGGCGATGGCCGAGTCGATCGCGATCTTCAGCTCAGGCTCGTCCTGAGGTATGAGGATGCCGTAGGACTCCAGGGTGTGGATTACGAACGCCACTTTCAGGTCGTAGCTGGTGTCGTTGGAGTACTTGTTGGCCACCGGGGTGTCCACGATGAACGCATCGTACTGACCGTTGTTAACGCCAAGGACGGCTGCCGGAACATCGGAGAGCGGGGTGTTGCTCTCTGGGCTCAGATTCTCATCGACCCACCACTGACCGGTGGTTCCGGTCTGGGTTACCAGTTTGGTTCCGTTGAGGTCGTCCAGGTCCGATATGTCACTGCTGTTCTGCACCAGAACGGCCTGGTTGGCCACGTAGTACGGGGACGAGAAGTCGTTGATCTCGTCACGGGCGGCGGTTATGGTTATCGAAGATATGGCGCAGTCGAGCTGGCCGGTCTGAACCGCGGCGAACAACGGGTCGAAGTCCATGGTCTTCCATTGGATGGTCACGTTCAGCTTCGCGGCGACATACTCCATGATCTCGATGTCTATGCCCTCGAGCTTGTCAGTTGTGGTGTTGATGTTCTCGAAGGGGGGATAAGGCACCTGGGTACCTACAACGATCTTGCCCCTGCTCTGGATGCGGTCCAGGGCGTTGTCGTACTCCTCCTCGGGATTCAGGAATCCTCCCAAGACGACGACAGCGACGAGGGCCACGACGATCACGACCGCAGCGGCGATGATCATCATGTTCTTCTTGCTGCCCTTCTTCTTGAGGGAGGCCCCGCTGTCAGCGGGTTGACTGGAAACGGTATCGTCTACCATGGACTGAAATTTTCGGATGAGTTGTAGGTAGGGGCGCCGATCGCGTCCCTGTTCATATTTTAGGCGTTTGGCCAGTATGTAAGGGGAAATAAAAAGGAACGCTTATATAATATACCTACATTGTAGGTATGATGCCCGAGATATACCATGTCGAGCGAAACGGGAAGAAGTACGCCTACCGGAGCACATCCCGGTACGAGCCAGGGAAGAAGTATCCGGTCACGGTCAACGAGTATCTCGGGCGGGTGGACGAAAAGACCGGACACGTCATTCCTAAAAAGAGCAGGGCGACCGGCGCGAGTTTCATCGATGAGGCGGCGCTGCGCTCGCGCCGCTTCGGCGGCTCGTACGCCCTGATCGGGCTGGCCGAGAGCATCGGCCTGCGCGACGACCTGTACGACGCCTTCGGCGCCGACGGCGACCGGCTGCTCGCCGTCGCCGTGGCGCAGATACTGGCCGGAGGGCCGCTGTCCTCCGTGGAGGACGCGGCCGACGGCTGCCTGGTGAGGGAGATCCTCGGCATAGGCGGGCGGTTCGGCTCGCCGCGCATGACGGAGCTGACGCAGCGACTAGGTGAGGCGTACGATGACATGGAGACGCTGTTCGAGAGGCGCCTCGCCCGGGCTGGCGACGTGCTCAGCTACGACATCACCTCCGTCTCCACCTACGGGCGCATGCACGGCTGGGCGGAGTGGGGGCACAACCGGGACGAGGAGGCGATGAGGCAGGCCAACATCGGCCTCATCACCGACCGGGAGGGCGTACCGGCGATGTTCGAGATGTACCCGGGCTCGGT
>DUJZ01000032.1:0-1130 GCA_013329565.1 Methanomassiliicoccales archaeon | reverse complement strand
CCAGGCGCAGGAGGGGCGAGGAAGGGGATGACAGCAACGACACCGCCGAGCTGGAGCTGGTGCTGGAGGACGATCCCCGCTTCGCGAGCGTCCCGGAAGAGCAGCGCCTCAAGGCCTTCGCCTGCTACGACGCCAGCAAGGCGGCGGAGGACCGCCGCCGCCTGCAGCTCGCTCTTGCGGACATCGAGGAACGGCTTCGAACGATGGAGCCGTGGGCGGCCGTCCGGGAGCAGAGGAAGGTGGCCGGGCCGTACGCCAAGTACCTCGAGTGCCGGGTAGAGGGCGATGCCCTGGTCATCGAACGTAAGCGCAACGCGCTTTCCTTCGCGGTGAACCGCGAGGGCATGTTCGTCATGCTCTCGCAGGGCGTGAACGATTGGGAGGCGATGATGTCCTGCTATGACTGCAGGACGTACGTGGAGCAGGCCTTCGACGCGCTGAAGAACGAGCTGGACGGGAACCGGTGGCGCACCGGGGACCCGACGGCGGCCAGGGGCCGCCTGTTCGTCAAGTTCGTCTCGCTGATCCTGTGGTGCGAGGCGTCCAGGCGGCTGCGTTCCGAGCGGGACCGCACGCCGGTGTCCGCGGCGCTCCAGTCCCTGGACAACATCATGGCCGTGGGTGTCGGGGACAGCTGGCGCGTGACCGAGGTGACGAAGGCGAACCGCGGGCGCCTGAAGGCCTTCGGCCTTCCGGAGCCTGTCAAGCGGTACGTGCTGAAGGACCGTGATTTCATTCCGCAGAGATACCTACATTGACCGAGAATTTCGGTTTTGAAAGTGTACGATGCTGGACGCTTCTGCGTCCAGCATCAAAGAACTAAAGAAATCTACCCGACTTCGATCTGATCAGATGTCAAACTTAGGAATTACCCAAAATCCCAATCCTCCTTCTGAGAATTTAGATGCCAGACAGAAATCTGGCAATGGTAAACCTTCCGTGGTTAAAACCAAGGCTCAGAAAGAAGGGGGGGAGGACATAGCTGGACGTTACCCCTTCCTAGCCTGTACCAATAAATTCCTTACGACGGTTGGTTCCACTTATGCAGAATCGACACTAAAGGAGATGGACAGGAGATATCGACAGATAGATAGGGAATTGAGGATGCTAGCCGAAAAGGGGGAGATGAA
>DUJZ01000123.1 GCA_013329565.1 Methanomassiliicoccales archaeon | reverse complement strand
TCAGCAGGTCGTAGATTATCGCGGCCAACGCAGCTCCCACCATGGGGGCGGCGATGAATATCCAGAGCTGCTCTAGCGCCCATCCGCCCTGGAAGAGGGCCGGACCTATGGAACGGGCCGGGTTGACCGAGGTGTTGTCCACCGGTATAGATACCAGGTGGATCAGGGCCAGCACTATACCGATGGGTATGCCGGCGAATCCCGCAGCGGCCTTCTTGTCGGTGGTGAACAGGACGGTCAGCATCAGGAGGGCGGTAAGAACGACCTCGATGACCATGACCGCGCCTAGCTCATAGCCGCCCGGGGAGTGGTCCCCGTAGCCGTTGGAGCCGAACCCGCTGGCGACCGCGTCGAAACCGGGGGCACCGCTGGCGACGATGAACAGCAGACCGGCGGCCAGAATGGCACCGATGGCCTGGGCGAGCATGTACAGCAGCGCTTCCTTCCCGCCGATCTTCTTGGACATGAACATGCCCAAGGTGACCGCTGGATTGATGTGGCATCCGGATATCGGACCGATGGCGTAGGCCATGACCAGCAGCGTGAATCCGAAGGCCAGTGCTACCCCCAATGCCCCGACCCAAGCGCCGGCCAAGACCGCGGTACCGACACCTCCGAAGACCAGCACGAAGGTTCCGATCATCTCAGCAACAAGCTTCTTCATGATAGCTCCGTCCATGATATGAACCTCGTCCGTTCATGGAATTCTGGATTTTATATTATTAATGTAATAAAATATAAGATGGGTAATGACCTTCCCGAGCCGACGCCCGGAGATTCATCCGATGGTGCATCCGGGACCTTCGCCTAGGCGGAACAGAGGCGAGCTTCGAGAACCGGACTCGTTCAGGCGATGCATGATGTCCAGGATCAGAATGGAATGGTCTGAGATCCCGGATTCGCGCTCCTGATGGGAATACTTGGCCCAAACCGGATGTTGTATATGCGGCGACGCTAGCGCATGATCGGTCCTCATACCCTTGCCCGAGGATGAATACCAGGAGTACTCTCTGGCGACCTGATGGTATTCCCTCCACACATCCCGCCAGCCCAGGTCCAGGAGCGAGGACAGATGTTCCGTTCCCAGGAAGGGCATCCCTTCGGAGTCCCGCTCCAACCCGGTGCTGAGGTCCCCTACGATGATGCGCCGGTCCCTGAGGTCCGAGGACTCCCTGGCGTATTCGAGCATGGCCTGCCAGAACTCCATCTTGCCCGCCAGGTCGGACGCCCCCGGCACGTGCACCGCCAGGATCCTCAGGTCGGAACCTTCCGGGGAGACCTCCATCCAGCGATGGGGCGATGACCTCGTTCCTCCTGGAAGCTGCACCAGGGCGATCTTGGAGGCGATCAGAATGCCGTTGGTGCGTGGCGGAGGTTGCGAATTGAGTATGTACGGATAGCCCAATGCCGCTAACGACAGGGATATCTCGATCACCCTCTCCGGCCGGAACTCCAGAAGCACCAGTACGTCCGGGTCGTGGCGGCGTACCGCCTCAATGATACCCGGCAGGCGCTCCTGGGCGCCTCCGTACTGCAGGTTCCATTCCATGACTCGCATCGGCCACGCCAAATCGTCGCCTGGATTAGATGAACCTTGCCCTGTGGGCTATTTTTCGGACGAACGTTTCAAGTACCGGCATGGCGATTTCGTATTACTTTTACAATATCTTTTAATACTTCGTAATACTATTATTACAATAAGTGTTACGGCTTCGGTCCGCCCCTTGCACGACGCATCTCCTTTCAGTCATTTTCATCCTCCTAGGGACGCCGGATGGACCGAAGCCCTATCACGGAACTTGTGAGCGAATCGGTTATCTAGGTTCGTTGGAATTATCCAATCATGGTAAATGGGCACGGCGCGTCGAGCTTCCGTTTCCGCCTGAACAACGGCGTTGAGGTCCCGGCCCTGGGGCTGGGGACCTACAAGCTGCCGGGAGAGCAGGCCTATGCCCCCGTACGCATGGCCCTGGACTGCGGCTACCGGCACATCGACACCGCCTCCTTCTACGAGAACGAGGAGGCGATCGGTCGCGCGGTACAGGAGAGCGAGGTGCCGCGCGAGGAAGTGTTCATCACCAGCAAGGTATGGAACACCGAACAGGGCTTCGAGGAGACCCTGGACGCCTTCGATAGCACCCTGCAGAGGCTCGGAACGGACTACCTGGACCTGTACCTCGTGCACTGGCCAGTTACCGACAAAAGATTGGACACCTACCGCGCCCTGGAGAGATTGTACAAGGACGGGCGCGTGAGAGCGATAGGGGTCAGCAATTTCACCGTCCGCCACCTGCAGGAGCTGTACGGCGCCTGCCAGGTCATGCCTGCCGTGAACCAGGTGGAAATGAGCCCCTTCCTATTCCAGAAAGATCTTCTGGAGCATTGCCAGGCCCGCGACATATTGGTCACCGCCTACTCCCCCTTCGGGCGCGGGCAGGTGCTCGGAGATCCAGTGCTCGCGGAGGTAGGCAAAAAGCATCGCAGGACCCCGGCGCAGGTGATCCTGCGCTGGTGCCTGCAGAAAGGCATGGCGGTCATACCCCGCTCCGCCGATCTCGGCCACATAAGGCAGAACTCCCAGGTGTTCAGCTTCTCCCTGGACGTAGAGGACATGGCCATACTGGACCTGCTGCATTCCGGGCTGCGCACCACCACCGATCCTGATACTTACGAGTGAGGCGGCAAAGCATTAAGTCATTGCGTGGCGGATGGAGGGACGATGACCGAACAGGTCCCCAAGATCGCCATCTACCTGGACTTCGAGAACCTGGCCATATCCGCCAAGGAAGTTTATCCCTCCACCCCCAGGCCGCTGAGGATCGACGACATCCTAGATTACGCCAAGGGCTACGGAGACGTCCTGATCAAGAAGGCCTTCGCCGATTGGAACAAACCGCCCTGCAACCAGTACGTGGAGGACCTTCGCCTGAGGGCGTTCGACCTGGTGTTCCTTCCTCAGACCTCCCTCTCAGGAAAGAACGGGGCGGACCTGCGCATGACCATCGACGCCCTGGAGGACATGTACGACAAGTCGTTGCTGGACGTGTTCTTCCTCGGCACAGGGGACACCGACTTCATCCATCTAATTCGGAAGATCAAGGAGCGAGGCAAGGAGGTGGTCGTTCTGGGGTTCGAGCACTCCATCGGCCGCACCATCCGTTACAACTGTGACAGGTTCGAAGACCTGGAGGACCTGCT
>DUJZ01000178.1 GCA_013329565.1 Methanomassiliicoccales archaeon | reverse complement strand
CCACGAAGGGCCGTCGGGAGTCCTTCTTCAATATCTCGATTATCTTGTCGTCTAGGTGATCGATCATCTCTGCATCCTCCTAGGGTTTTTTTTCCGATTTCGTATTCGAATATCAGTAAATAGTAAAATATTATTAATATATTCCTAGAAAGCGCGTAAATAATGAGTAGATACGCGTGAAAAACGCACTTACCTGACCTCTTGCAGGAAGCCCAACCACCGCTTTTCGTCCGATACCTTGGACATCAGCTCCCTGGCCTTCAAGTTGCGGTCCTTCACCTTGATGTCTCGCAGCTCGTCCACGGCCCTTAGTAGGCCGAGCGCCTCGTGCATCACCCGGTAGGCGGTCTCCCTCTCAATGGGTTCCAGACGCAGGTCCCTCTCCAGAGACCGGGCCTTGTGCTCCAGTGACCTGGCCAGCTCATGGGCGCTGCGCACCGTGTCCTCGTTCGGCTGCTGCTCGGTGATGAATCGGAAGACCACATCCTTTAACTGCACGTTCCGGCCGTCAAGCTCCTCGGTGTTCGGTACGTTCTCCCCCACCCAGAAAAGCAAGGAATGGAGGCGGGAGAGTATCTTCTTCCTCTCCTCGGACGTCAAGCAGTCATTAGTGCAGGCGTACTCGGTCATGTCCCGGACCGCCTGAACCTGGTCGCCAGACGATGTGCTGAGATCATGGGATCAACGGATAGGGAGGTCAGGGCGCGGCAGAGGGAATCCAGGCTGGCCAGATGCCCGACGGAAGCGAAGTACGTGCGCCCGTCACAGGTTCGGACCAGACGCCCGGCCTCCTCGCCGTCCAATATCAACGAATCGCCCTTCATCGCTCCGGTCAGTATCGTCTTGGCCACACCTGCTGCGGCAACGCCGTGCACCACCCCGAACTGGCAGGCCACCCCCGCTCGCCTCGGGCGCGCCCTCCCGTGACCGTCGATCAGGTACAGGGTGTCCTTTCGCGGTTCGCCCATTGCGGCCGAATAAGGTCGCATCTCCCGGAATCCGAGATACCCAGGCACGTAGGGGAAGTTCACCGTGCAGCGGGCGGTGCGTTCCTCCAGGACCTTGCCTTTGCGGTCGACGGCCACCATGGCGGCGAACGCCTCGTCCCCGCGATAAGAGACGTCGAGAGCGGCCAGGCGTTCGAACTTCATGGCGTCCCCCTCCTGCGATACGGAGGAAGCAACCTCCCTTTGGGCCTCGGCCATTCGTGTAAGGAGAGGATCGCCCGAGAAATCGGTGAATATCGTATCCTCCAGATTATTGACCCTGTCCTCCAGGATATCCACTCCTTCGGAACGCAGCATCTCCCTCTTCCTATCGGCGCCGTGCCCCATCCCGGTGTACCAGCCTGTGCGCCCGTCGGAATATATCACCCTGTGGCATGGTACTTTGAAAGGCCGCTCTCTATCGGCGGACATGATCTGCCCCACCGTCCGGGACGCGGAAACGTCGCCGAGCGCCCTGGCGATGGCCCCGTAGGTGCTCACCTTCCCTTGAGGGATCTGAGCGGCCAGCTTGAACGCTTCTAGATAAAGGTCATGGTCCTGGAGATGGAACTCCCGGTCGATCATATCCGGTCGCGCTCGCCGTAGCGGTCCCAGCTGAACAGCTCCTCGGCCTTCTTGCGGCCTCGGGCGGCTGGCGTTTCGTCCGGATATCCCAATGCCAGGCAGACGGTCACCGTGCGATCGGCTGGAATCCCGATGAACTCGGCCATGCGGGCCTGGTCGAACGCCCCGATCCAACAAGTGCCCAGTCCTTCCTCGACCGCCGCCAGCGTGATGTGATCGATGGCGATGGCGAGGTCCACCTTGGCCCACTTCTGCTGCGGATCGTCGATGCCGATCAAAAAGGCCGAGCAGTCTCCTACGAACGCCTGGCCCTTGCATATCGGCACTAGGTCCTTCAGCCTCTGACGGTCGGTTATCACGACCATCTCCCAGGACTGCCGGTTCGCTCCGGACGGAGCTATGCGGGCCATCTCCAGAATGTGGTCCAGCAGCTCCGACGGTATCTCCTTTCGCTTGAACTTCCTGATGCTTCTCCGAGCCTTCATCGCGCCTGTGACTTCCATCTGACACCCACCTCAACGCTGTCGATATATGAGGTGGAAGGGCATATTTTTTCTGGTCAGCCCTCTTCGGCCTTTCCGAGATCTCGTAACCAAACCACCGATTGCGGGAAGGGTATCTCGATCCCGTTGTTGTCGAACCGGCGAAGCAGTTCGGCACGATAATCGGACGCCACCTTGAACTGCAGGTCCAGGTCCTTGACCCAGATGAAGGCGGTGAAGTTGAGCGAGGAATCGGCGAAGTCGCTGAAGCGGACCACCGTCTGGTGGTCCGGGTCGTCCATGACCTCCGGGAGGGATTGCGCGGCCTCCTTCATCAGGCGCATGACGGTGTCCACGTCGCTTCCGTAGGATACACCGACGGCAACGGCTATCTTCAGCCGGCGGTCCGGTTGCACCATGTTCACGATCTTCTTGTTGGCGATGTCGTTGTTCGGAACGATCACCATCTCGTTGGTGAAGGTGTTGTACAGCTCCGTCGCCCGCATGCCGATATGGCGCACCTCGCATATGTCGCCGTTGTCCAGGCGGAGCAGGTCCCCTATCCTGAAAGGACGGTCGAACATCATCTGCATACCGGCGAAGAAGTTGGCCAGGGTGGCCTGGGCGGCGTAACCTATCACTATGCCCATGAACCCCATGCCGGCCAGGATCACGGTGAGATTGTAACCGAAAAGTCCGAGGATGACCGCCAGGGCGACTATCGGTATGACTATCATGCCCAGCTTCTCCAGGATGGGCAGGAGAACGTCGTCCACCTCGGAGTCGGTCTTGGCGGCCAGCTTGTGTCCGTAGTGCACGATGACCCCGGCGTATATCTTGTAGGAGAGCCAGGCCATGACCAATATGAACGCCACGTTGTAAGCGAGCTCCAGATCGGCGATCAGGCTGCGGCTGAGGTTGAGTATCTCCAGGGAATTGACCGCCCCGAAGAGCACCATCAGCAGCAAGACCGGCCCACGAATAATCTTCAGGACCATATCGTCCAGCTCGGTGGCGGTCTTGGATGTGAACCGATGCAATAACGGATCGGCCACCAGGATGACGAACAGCGCGATCAGCGCCCAGATCCCCACGCTCACCACGAAGGCGCCGGCGTTCCCGTCGAGCGGCCAGGGGAGATTGTTCTCCCACGTTCCCAGTATCTTATTGTCCCCGGCCCCCGCGCCGAATACCGGCACCACCTTAAGCTGAACCGTGCTGTTGATGGAGAAGGAGTTACCGAGCTCGTTCATCTGGGTGATGTCGAAATGCACCTGGAACACCAGCGTGGACGAGGACATCTCCCGGACCGTGGTCACGGTCATGATGATGGATTCCGATTCCCCCGGATACATCGTAAGATAGCTCTGGTCGAAGACCGCCGAGAACTCGCCATTGCTGGAAGGATCGGACGTGGGAGTGATGACGTAGGGAACGGTGTCGTTGTTGTAGAGGATCCATTCGAAACTGGCCGGAGTTCCAGCGGCGGTCGTCAGCTCGGCATCTCCGACCATGAAGCCGTTGACCCGGTCCGCGGAAACGGCTGGAACGAAAGCTGCCGTGAAGACCATCAGACCGAGCAACAAGAGCCCGGCGAGGTTGAGAGCCGTCCGTGACCTCATCGTACTTTCCCTGGCGGGCGTTAAACTTACCGCCTATTTAGGATTTCTCACCCGGCGCCGGTGGCAAACCATTAATCGTCGTTCGTCCAATGACCGGCCATGGAAGAGCTGACCTGGACCCGGATCGCGCTGGCCTTGGCGATCATGGTCGCCGCGTCCGTATCCGATTGGCGTAGCCGGACCGCTTCCGACGGGCACTGGTACATCATGGGCGCGGGCGGCTCCCTCCTTTTCGGGGTCCAGCTTTTGGACGAAGGCGCTTCCTGGACGTTCCTGGTCTGCCTGGTGCTGATCACCCTGGTGTTCGCCGACCTTCTTCGCGACCGTCGCGGGATGTTCGAGGAGGGCGTTAACGTCGCACCGCTGCTGCTATACGCCCTTACGTTCCTGGCGTTCGGCTATCTGAGCCTGGAGCATTTCGGCGAAGGCCGCTATTGGACGATGATCTCCATACCGCTGCTCATCGTGTTCTTCTTCGTCATGTACCAGCTGAACGTGATCAAGGGTGGCGCTGACGCCAAGGCATTGATCGCCCTCTCGTTGGTGTTCCCTATCTACCCGGAACTCGCTGGCCTGCCAGTTATGGAGCTGAACGACCCGGCCGCGTTGACCATGCTCCCGTTCCCGGTGCTGGTGCTCTTCAATGGAGCCATACTCACCTTGCTGGTGCCCGTCGGTATGCTGTTGTTGAACATTGCCCGGCGGGACATACGATTCCCATTGATGCTGTTCGGTACCAGGATGACGATCGAGGACGCGAAGAAGAAGCACGTTTGGCCCATGGAAAGGGTGGCCGACGGAAAGGTAAGGACGGCCCTGCTCTCCCGTCAGGACGATGAGATCGATTGGGATGCCCTGCAGGCAGCGGGCGTGGACCGGCCGTGGGTGACCCCCAAGGTACCGTTCCTTGTACCGCTGACGTTAGCGGTGCCCTTCTCGCTATTGATGGGCAATCCTCTGCTGTACCTCATGGGCGCTTGATCCGAGCTACCAGATGAGGTCCGCAACACGCCCGCATTTCGAGCAGGCCTTGTCCTTCACTCCCAGGACCTCGGCTGAGAATCCAGAGCGGCGGACGAGAAGCGAGCCGCATTTCGGACAGTAGGTGTTCTCCCCCCGCTCCGTGGCGATGTTGCCAATGTAGACGTAATCAAGCCCGTGGTTCTTGCCCTCTAGCAGAGCCATGTCCATGGTCGACCGCGGGGTCGGCGGCACGTCCTCCATCTTGAAATCGGGATGGAAGCGGGAGAAGTGCACCGGCGTCCGCGTTCCCATGCTGTCCCGGACCCACTGGCAGAAGTCGGAGATCTCCTGCTGCTTGTCGTTCTTTCCGGGGATGACGAGATATGTCAGCTCGACGTGGACGCCGATCTCCCTGGCCACTTCACATGCCTTGAGGACGGGAGCCAGGCTGCCCTTGCAGACCTCGCCATAGAAATTCTCCGTGAATCCTTTCACGTCGATGTTCATGGCGTCGATGACGCCCTTCAGGGAACGAAGCGGTGCCTCCTGGATGAAGCCGTTGGTGACGGAGACGGTGAAAAGACCTCGTTCCTTGCACAGGCGGCTCGCTTCGAGCAAGTACTCGTACCAGATGGTCGGCTCGTTGTAGGTCCAGGCCACTCCGTTCGATCCGGCCCGTTCGCACATCCCTGGTACGTCCTCCGGAGGTATGTATCGTGAAATGCTCTCATCGAGGCCGACCTGGGCTATGGTGAAGTTCTGGCAATGCTGGCATCGGAGGTTGCAGCTCAATCCCCCGAATGAAAGAACTGGTTCCCCGGGACGGAAGTGGAAAAGCGGCTTCTTCTCCAACGGATCCAGATGCACGGAGGACACTACGCCGTAGCTTAGAGCCTTGAGTGCGCCACCGATGTTGCGCCGAACCCGGCATATTCCGACCTTACCATCCTTGATCAGGCAGGAATGGGGGCAGAGATGGCAGCGCACGGCGTCCTTTTCCGTTTCCCAGAACAGGGCATCCTTGAGATCAGCGCCGGAAGTGTTCATATCCCTTCGTCTCCAGTTCCCTGCGG
>DUJZ01000131.1 GCA_013329565.1 Methanomassiliicoccales archaeon | reverse complement strand
GGGGCGTCAGCATCCCCACGGTACGCTCCAGGAATCCCAGGTCCTCCAGGTGCAGCGTTATAGCTTTCTCGGGGCAGACGTGGGCGCAACGGGCGCATCCCTTGCACATGACCTGGTCGATGACCGCCCTGCCTTCCTTCAGGGAGATGGCGTTCACGTAGCAACCGCCCACGCAGGTCCCGCATCCGGTGCACCTATCCCCATCAACGGAGAGATGCACCCCGGGCAGCCTCTTCATCTTGCCGGATATGTCTGGATCCAGCTGCGGCAGCATCTTCCACAGGCAGCAGCATGGGCAGCAGTTGCAGACGGTCATCAGGTCCTCCTTCGGCCTTCCGGAGGTCCACATGCTGTCTATCTTGTTGCGTCCGATGAGGTGAACGAGCCCGGCCTCCTCGCAGCGGTCCAGGTGCGCCAACGCCTCGTCCTTGCTCACCAGATGTCCGAGGCGGGGATCGATGCTGAGGACGGCCTTGCCGAGGAAAAGGCAACCCAGCTCCCGAGATAGTCCTGACAGTGGGCGGACGTCCGGCAAATGCAGCAGTCCATTATGAAATGATGCTTCGACCGTTCGATGAAGTGCCTGATGACCTCCGACGGCAGGACGGTGTCCACACGATCCGGGACGGCAAGGTCCAGGGGGATATCCCGTACCTTCAGCGAGGACTCCTTTGGAAGCACGTAGATATCGTCGCCGTCGAAGAAGGCCCTGTCCATCATTCGGCCGAGGAGGGGCCACCTGGTCAGCTTGGCCAGTGAGAAACGGTAGCGGAACCCGCTCTTTATCGCCCGGACGTACAGCATCATTAGGCGGCCCAATTCGCGACCTCTCAGTCGAAAAGGGGGTAGCCATTATTCAACGCTTCCCCGTCAATCAAACCTTAATAATCGGAAAGGACATGCCAGGGCTATATGGAGATAGAGGAAGTGGCAAAGGCGCTGTCATCGGACACCCGCCTTAAGATACTCAAGCTGCTGGCCGAGGGGGAGGCCTCTGCGGTGCACGTCTACAAGATGTACAACGAGAAGTTCAGCGACCGTCGGGAGAGGGCCACCATCTATCGCGAACTGGAAGTGCTCTACAAATCCAACTTCCTGGTGAAGACGTACAAGGAGGAGAGCAAGGAGATCGTTTATCGTCTCGCCGCCCGCTCCATAAATCTCGACCTCGTTGCTCAGACGGCCTCAGCCGGCCCTTGATGCTGGCCCTATGATTTTTTAAAAATCTCGTTACGCGATTTAACAACTCGTTACCTGTCGATGTAACAAGTGTTTATACCCTATTAACGGATTCACTGATTTACTGGTAGTAGCTCGTTCTACTGCTTTGGAGGAAAACACATGGTAACTGTANNGGAGACCCCAGGGCCAAGCCCGAGAAGATCAAGGTCGACGGCAAGGAATACTGGGTCTACCGCTGCCGCAAGGCGTGATCACGCCTTTTTTTACCTTCTAAACCTCTTCCCTCATCTTAATTTTCCCTAACCATCGTGAACCGATACTTCGCTATTTCTTAACTCCGTTACATGTCCTGAGAACAGGTATCGTCGGCACACAACCGGTTACACTGGCTAGTAACAAAGCCTTATAACCCTATCAGGTGTTAAATAGTTCTAGCGGCGAAAGCCGCGGCAAAGGAGGAACACAAATGGTAAACGTTGAACTGACCTTTGGCGTACCGGACAAGGTGGCCGATGAAGTGAAGAAGAAGTTCCCCAGCGAGACCGACGCACTGCGCGTCACCAAGGCCAACCCGGCCTTCCCGCCGTACTACTCCGTCGGAGACCCCAGGTCCAAGCCCGAGGAGATCACCGTCGACGGAAAGAAGTACTGGGTGTACCGCTGCTTCCAGGGCTGAACGCCCTCCGTCAAACCTTTTCTATCATATTCCCCCGTCGTCCTCGATACGGGATTATCATTTTGTTCCCTTGATTCCTAATCCATGCTGATAATCGCCCATGATCTCCCAATACGTCTTCGGTCCGGTCCCCTCCCGTCGTTTCGGCAGGTCGCTGGGCGTGAACCCTCTGCCGCGAAAGACCTGCAACTACTCCTGCATATACTGCCAGCTCGGCCGCACGCCGAAGCTGCGGACGGAAAGGAAGGAATTCTATCCCGCCGAGACGGTGGTGGAGGGCGTCAGGAAGGCTGTGGAGAGGGCGGACGAGGCAATCGATTACATCACCTTCATGGGCGACGGGGAGCCGACACTGGCCGCTAACCTGGGGGAGATGGCTGAAGGCGTCCGCACATTCTGGGACGGAAAGATGGCGCTGATCACCAACGGCTCCCTTTTCTATGATGAGGACGTCCGTCGCGACGCCGAGCATTTCGATGTCGTGTCGCCGACCGTTTCCGCGGGGGACGAACGCACATACCGCCTGATCCACCGGCCGCCCCGGTCCCTCAGCTTTGAAAAGGTGTTCGAGGGGCTCAGGCTGTTGAAGGAATGGATCCCCGGCAAGGTATGGGCGGAAATGATGCTGGTCGGAGGGGTAAACGATTCACTGGCATCCCTGCTCAGCATCAGAAAGGTGGTGAGGGAGATCGGACCGGACCGGCTGTACGTGACTGTCCCCACCCGTCCTCCTGCTGAGGCATGGGCTCTGCCTCCGTCCAAAGAATCGTTGCGCCGGGTTTTCGACCTGTTTCCCGAGGCCAGGGACTTGACCGAGCCAGAGGAAGGTCCTTTCCTGAGGAACGAGGAGGAGCGGGAGGCCGAGATCGTGCAGATCGCCAGGAACCACCCTCTGCGCGAGGACCAAGCTTTCGAACTCCTGGCCATGCCCTTTGGGCTGGAGGGAGCGCGGGACTCCCTGGCGAGGATGGTACAGGACGGCAAACTTATTTCTGTCCAATTCGAAGGCCGGACCTTCTTCCAGGCGCCCGCCGATAAGAAGATCAGGAAACGGTAGTTCGCTCCCCAATCCTTTGAAATATTTTCTCATCGTTCTACGCAAGATGAGTTCCGTGGTCGAAGTTCGTTTGGTCCCAATGAACAAGAAGGAGTTCGAGGCCACGAGGGCGGCCGGCATCAAACGGTACGCCGAGGAGAACGTCAAGGTCGGGTACTGGAGCCAGGCAGAGGCGTTATTGCGCTCCGAGGTCACCCACGCCAAACTGTTGCCGGACGGACTGCGCACCGAGGGGCATCACTTCTACAAAGCGGTGGACGCTGAAACGGAAAAGTGCGTCGGCCATCTCTGGCTCAAGGTGGAGCCGGGCGAGGACCGCAAGGGCTTCATCTATGACGTGTTCATTGACGAGGGGGAAAGGGGAAAAGGATACGGCCGGGCGATGATGCTCTCCCTGGAGGCCAAGGCCATGCGCATGAAGATAGATTCGCTGGCCTTGCACGTCTTCGCTTATAACGACGTTGCCAGGCACCTCTACGAATCGTTAGGGTACGAGGTCAAGAGCCTGAACATGATGAAAGAGCTTTAACGTGGATCTGGCCATTCATCAGTACATCGGTGATTATCAATATTGTTCTGTAGTAGAACAATTTATGTATTAATCCGTTCTATTACAGAACAAGATGTCAAATGCTGAACGGTTGTTCGAGGAGAGTACGACATACGCGCTCTCGACCGAGTTAAAGGACAGGGACATCGATCTGAACGCCTTGGTGAGATGGTCCGACCTCAAGGTCGTCGCACTTACCGGGGTAAGGAGGTCCGGAAAATCCAGCTTACTCATGCTTCTGGCTCAGCATCTGCGAACGACTGGGCGAAAGGTCGCCTATATCAACGCTGAGGATAGTCGCCTGGCCCGGGATACGCTCTTGGAGGACGCGTTGAAATGGTTCGGAGATTCCGGATACTTGATCGTGGACGAGATAACTTCCGCAGTTGATTGGAGCGGTTGGCTGGCAAGGAACCATGATCTGCTGAAAGGACGGTTGAGGATAATCGTCAGCTCATCCAGGTCCGGCTTGGTGGAGCCTCCAAAAGAGCTCCGCGGTCGGGTGAGGGCCATCGAGATATCGCCACTTTCC
>DUJZ01000103.1 GCA_013329565.1 Methanomassiliicoccales archaeon | reverse complement strand
GACGCTCCATCTCCACCGACGGTGATGCCGGCGTGCGAGGCCACGATCTTCACGTTGAGGTCCGGGTAAGCTATGGACTGCCGCACCTGATCGTAAGCTCGTCCGGTAGCGAAGACCGCGAACGTCGAAGCGAAAACGGTCATGCCGCCGACGGCGAGACCGGCGGCCGTGCCCATCATGTTCTGCTCCGCTATTCCGCAGTTGAAGAAGCGGTCCGGGTAGGCGGCCCTGAACTCCACGGTTCGAGTGGACCCAGACAGATCGGCGTCCAGGACCACCACGTCCTTGCGGCGCTTGCCGAGCTCGACCAGGGCCTTGCCGTAGTTCTTGCGCTGCGATTCCATGGCCCAGCTCATACCGGTCCCCCCAGCTCGCGCATGGCCTGCTCAAACTCCTTCTCGTTCGGAGACTTGCCGTGGAAGCCGACGTTGTTCTCCATGAAGGAGACGCCCTTCCCCTTCACGGTCTTGGCCATGATGACCGTCGGGCCGCCCTTGTGCTGGCGCGCTTCGTTAAGCGTCTCCAGCACCTGCCGCATGTCGTTGCCGTCCATGGACAGAACGTTCCAGCCGAAGGCCTTCCACTTGTCCGCCAGCGGCTCCAGGGCCATGACGTCCTCCGTCCGGCCGTCTATCTGCAGGCCGTTGCGATCGACTATGGCAATGACATTGTCCAGATGATTGTGCGAGGCGAACATTGCCGCCTCCCAGACCTGGCCCTCGGCCATCTCCCCGTCCCCGCACAGGCAGTACACCTTGCGGTCCAGGTTCTGAAGGCGCAGCGCCAGGGCCAGTCCGTTAGCGACGCTGAGCCCCTGCCCCAGCGATCCCGTCGACATCTCCACTCCAGGGGTCTTCACCCGGGAGGGGTGCCCTTGCAAACGGGAATGCAGCTTGCGCAACGTGACCAGCTCCTCCACCGGGAAGTATCCGCTCTCGGCCAGGGCGGCGTAGTAGATGGGGGCGGCGTGCCCCTTGGACAAGATGAAATGATCCCGGTCCTGGGAGTCCTTGCGCTCCGGGGAATGGTCCATTACCTCGAAGAACAGGGCGGTCACGATGTCCGCGGCGGAGAGCGAACCGCCGGGATGTCCGGAGCCAGCGGCGTAGATCATCTTTATGACGTGCCGGCGCAGGGAGGCCGCCCTCTGCTCCAGCTCCTCAACGCGTCCTTCATTTATGGAATTCAAAGTAAAGCACCTAGGGATGGGGTGTCCTCATTATAGGGCCATCGCTTAAAAATATTTTCCAAATGTCCGAAGAGCCGCACCACCGAGCAATCAATGTTTAATCTAGTGGCAAGACGATCGCCCATGCATGGCGTTCGAGGTGCCCGTCCAGGGAAACGCAAAGCTGTCCACGGTGTTGGAAAGGATGAACTCCGACGAGGAGGTCAAGGCCCTCTGGAAGGCGTCCAATATCAACGCCATCGATCGCCTGGGTTTCAGCGATCACGGCTCCACGCACGTGCGCATCGTGGCCCGCAACGCGCTCAAGATGCTCCGGCTGCTCGTGGAGGCGGGGCATCAGCCGGGAGTGGTGAAGAACTACTGGCTGACCAAGGAGGACGCCGAGGTGGTGGTCGTTCTGGCGTCAGCAATGCACGATATCGGACTATCAGTGCACCGGGAGGACCATGACAAATTTTCCATCATGCTCTCCCCGCCGATACTGCGGCGGATGTTGCGAGGTCTTTACGAGGAGCCGACGCTCACCTTCATGGTGGCCGAGACGCAGCATGCCATGATCTCCCATCACGAGGGTTTCGTCCCTTACACCATAGAAGGGGGCGTCGTCCGGGTGGCCGACGCTCTGGACATGGAGAAGGGTCGGGCGCGCATCCCGTTCGCCAGCGGCAGCATCAACATCCATTCGGTGAGCGCCTTGGCCATCGACAAGGTGAGGGTGAGCAAAGGGACCGACAGGCCAGTGCTCATCGATATTCTAATGAACAACTCCGCCGGGATATTCCAGGTCGATGAGCTTCTGAAAGAGAAGATCGCCCGCTCCGGTCTGCGGGAGCTCATCACCGTAGAGGTGAAGGTGCCCGAGGCGGAGTGCGGGATCGTGAAGGGTCTGCGCCTCTAATCGTTCTCGATGCGCGGGGCCAGCAGGTAACGGACGCTACCCTTTCCGGCGGCGATATCAAAGTCCAGGCGGACCGGCAGGTCGTTGCCCAGATTGATGCTGACGTTGGTGCCGCTCGGTATGGCCTTTATGATCGTCGAGAAGTAGTCCATGGGGAACAGGGAGCGGATGCTCTCCGAGCACTGCAGGTCGACCAGCAAGGCCTTGGGCAGCTTCAGGCTGACGGAATCGGTGTCGCCGTCGGAAACCATCTCGAAGCCCTCGGTGTTGGCGTTGAGCGCCACATGGTCGGAGATGCTCTCGGCGGCCTTGATCCCCCGCTGCAGCTCGTCTACGGTAACGGTTATACGGGCCGGAAGGGTCAGATTGGGGACCTTGGGGTCGCTCATGCCTTCCGTGGAGACCAGGTTCATGCGGCGGGTGATGTTGCCGACCATTAGGACCAGGCGGCCGCGCTCCTCGTCCTGGCGCATCTCGATGAGGTCGCCGGACCTGGACAGGCGGATGACCTCCTTCAGCTTCTCCAGGTCCAGACCGAGGTCGGTCTCGGCGGCGGAGTACTGCTCGAAGGCGTCCTTGCTCAGGGTCAGGTCGATCATGGCCACATGGGCCGGGTCGACCGCCTTCAGCTGTATGCCGTTGTCGCCTATCTTGAACTTGGCCTCGTCAATGAGCGTGGAAACGACGTCGACGATCCCTTTGAGGATATCGGATCTTAATTTGGCCTGAAACATCGGGTCCCCTTCTTTCCACAGTAAAGTCCTATCTAATTATAACTTTTCTGCAAATCGAAGGCTAATTCAGTACTCGCGCCAGGAGTGCCCGCAGGAGACGCATCGGTAGATCTTGGTCTCCGGTTCATCGGCCGCCCTGGTCTGGCGCAGCACCCAGAAAGCTTCCTGGTGCGCGCACTTGGGGCATTCGATCCTGGTGCGGGGGAGGGTGGGGGCGTTGCCGTCGATGACGGTCATCTCCTTCTCCTTCCCGCAGGTGGTGAAGCAGACCGGTTTACCATCCTTGATCACCTCGTGCCTGCACTCCGGATTCCTGCACACGAACTTCCCATGGTCCGATTTCATGATCTTGTGGCAGTTTGGACAGAACATTAGATACTCGCCAAAGCACCACAAAAGCTAGGGCTATAAAAAATTATTCAGCGAACTTAGATGAACTTCCAATCGCCTGGCTTGAGATCCTTGCCCTTCCCGGACCCTTTGGAGGACCTCTTGGCCAAGCCGGCGATGTTCCGGGGCACCTCCTCGTCGGGCTCCTCGCCCTCCTCGTACCACTGCTCCCCGCGCTCTGTATACTCCTGAACGTAATCATCATCGCTGGCGGTGGTAAGGTCTTTCATGTCCCTGAAGCGGATGACCTTCTGCTCCTGCCTGGTCTTGATGGGCTTGGCCGAAATGGGGCGCTTTCCACGGACCGGCCTCTCCTCCGGCGCTTCCTCCCGGGGCGCCCTCTCCCCACCGCCGACCACCACGGTCATGGAGTTGCCGCCGTGCTTGGCCACGAAGTTCATCTCCAGCCTGGACTGTTCGGCCAATATGCCGCCGATGTAGGCGAAGGCGGCAGTGATGATGTACACGTCCACCCGGACATCGGTGGCGATCTGGATGGTATCAATGAACGAGGTAAGGTACATCTCGACGAACACTATATACGGAGCAAGGAGCGGAATGAAGTCCTTCACCACGTCCAGGATGTGAGAGGGCGTCCAGTCCACGCCGCTGATGACGGTGGGTATGTAACCCTCGTCAACCAGGAGCGACAGAAGGAACACCACGGTAAGCGGTACGAGCGCGGCGACCACTCCCTTCCAGGGCTTTCCGGCGCGGCGGCCGCTTACGAAACCGGCCACCATCTGGCCGAAAACGGGGAGCCACCACAGCAGCACGGTCAGAATGAATGAGTACTTGACCGCGCTCCAGAACGAATAGGGGACCTTGACGTCCTTGAACTTCTTGATCTCCTCGTCCTCATAGACCTCGGAGAGACGATAGACCCCACGGTCAATGAGAGTGTTAGTTATCTCATCGTCCGCATCGGCGCTACGCCTGAATACCATCCCATCCCCTTCGGTCGGACAGGTGTCCGACAATTACAATATAGCACGGTTACTATAAATCATTTTTTCTGCGGCGGCCTAGTGCCAGCATCATCGCGGGATGTATCCGCTGAGGCCGTACATGGCCAAGGCGCTCCTGGTGTTCTCGGGGGTGACCCGATTTGGCTGGGTTATGTATTGAAGAACGTCGTCCAATGGATATTCCAGGTATTCCGCCAGCAGCTTCAGTCGAGACACCGGGAAGGCCTGTTTCCCCTGCATTATCTGCACCACGCCCCATCCGGGATGGACACGTGATCGGTAACCCATCCGACGGCCCAATTCGTTCACTGAACCGGCCTTCTCTATTCCCATCTTGATGAGCTGGACCCTGAAGGCGGAGCTCAGCCAGACCCGGTCGACGTCAAGAAGCCCCCTCGCCCGGTAGCTTATGGCGAGCTCACCCATGATATTCAATCGCATACCTAGGTATAAAACATTTGAGTCGAATGTTTCCGACCTCTCAGATAGGTCCGCCTGACCAAAAATAGTTTATATGCATTTGGAGTAGCCTGAACGAGAGCATATAGAAACGTTCCGTAGCTCCACGTTCATCACGACCAGGGGCGAGAGCTCATCGCGTGGCTCGTGGGTAATGCTCACTATCCCTAAATCACGATCTGGAAGAGGTAAATGAAATGAAAATGAAATTCTTGGGCGGCGCCGACCTGGTTGGCAAACTAGGAATGCTTGTGGAGAACCAAGGCGCCAATATAATGTTCGAGTACGGAATGAGGCTGGTCAAACCGGAGATGCCACATTTCCCCATGATGCCCGAAGAGGATGTGGAGGGAGTGTTCATAACCCACTCCCATCTGGACCACAGCGGAGCAGTACCCCTGCTGGTGCAGAAGAAGGATTGCGAGGTTTTCTGCAACGAGCTGACCATGGACATCGCGACCCTGCTGTTCTTCGACTCCATCAAGATCGCCAAGTCCGAAGGTTATACCACTTTCCC
>DUJZ01000127.1 GCA_013329565.1 Methanomassiliicoccales archaeon | reverse complement strand
AGCTCGTTGACGGCCATGTACAGAGCGGTCCCGGAGTAGGCGTATATGGACCCGATATTCTCCATGTAAGCGAGGTCCGCCGATGCCAGGTCGTTCTCTAGTTCAAGAACGAAATCCCTGGCCTCTGTCGTGGTCATGTCGTCGGACTGGAGCACTATTATGACGGTGCTGTTGGCGACCGAACCCTGGAAGTTATCGGCTATGATCTCCGCGGCGATGGTCGACTCGTTACGGTCCCCGGAGGTCATCTCCGTGTCGTAGCTTACGACGTCGCCCAGGCCAATCATGGCCGGAACGCTGAGCAGTAGGAGCGCTACCCAGATGACTATGATGAGCTTGTAATGCTTCGTGACTGTGTTCGCTAACCTATCGAATACCATGGACGCGCCTCTTGAATCGGTTGGGTCGGGCAACATTGAAGATATTTATAGAGTTGTTGTCACTACGAGAGTGACATGTCCGACATCATCGAGCACCTGATGCGATTGGGGATGAGCGAGTACGAAGCGAAGGCGTACATCGCCACGGTGGTGCTGGGTGAAGGCACCATTAAAGAAATAAGCGACGAAAGCAAGGTGCCGCGGTCCCGGGCGTATGATGTGATGGAACGACTTCTGGAGAAGAGCTTCGTGGAGGTCGGTAACACCAATCCGCGTTGTTATCGTGCCAACGATCCAGCCGAGGTGTTCGGTCACCTTATTGAGGATATGGAGAAGGCTAGGGACGAGGTGGTGAAGGGGCTGGAGGAGATCGGCAGCACCGCTGAGAAGAGGAACAACCCGATCTGGACGATATTGGGTGAATGGGCCATAGACCACAAGGTTTTGGAGATGATCGAATCCGCCAGGAGGGAGGTGGTCATAATCAGCATCCACAACGACTACCTGAAGAGGTACGCTAAGAACCTGGCGGCCGCCTCGGAGAAGAGGTCGGTGACCGTGGTGATACTGGAAGGAACCGGGGACCTCATCGGGCTGCTCGGCAAGGCCAGATTGTTATGCGTAAACAAAGGAAAGTTCAGCCCCCCCGAACCCTTCATCTCCAACGCCATGGAAACCTCGGACAAGAGGTTGGAATACGATGTGGAGATGATCATGGTCTGCGACCGGGAGGTCTCGGTGATCCTGTCGAAGGAGATGAGCGGGCACCGGGCCATCATAAGCAGCGGGACCGTGGTGGATTACTTCATCAACAGGATGATGGACATGACGATAATGGAGGCCAGGGAGTGCGACTGACATCATCTGTCCGAACCCGCCGATCAGAATCCGAACGTCGCCCGACCCCACCGCTCGCCTATCCGCCGGTACATGACCAGGGTGGCCAAGGCCATGAGCGTGCAGGTGAACAATATCAACGCCCCGGCCACGAACGGGTCGCTTGAGTAGCTGAGCGAGAGGATCACCATGGTGCACAGCGGCGGAACGCTCAATCCGCTGAACTTGCCAAGCACCCGCGGGTCGAACAGGTAGCTGTTCGTACGCAGCCCGGTAAGATAGGCCGTGGCGGTCACCGTGTATGCGGTGGTGACGTACGCCACCACCAGGCCGAGCGGGAGGGTTCCCAGGTCGCCCAACAGCAGGCTGAGCGCTGCCAGGAACACGGTGGAGGTCAGCAATGCGATGATCGACAGCAGAAGTAGCTTGGTCCTGATCACCTGGGCCACGCTTATCGGCAGGACGTCCATGAACGAATTGTTATCGAGGAGGTTCAGCCAGCTGTAGATGGACACGGAGAAGAACCCGGTCATGGCGGCGTAGAAGACCATGTTGAGGTCCAGGTCCACCGTGATCGCGTTGTCCAGGAACCAGAGCAGCACTGCAAGGACGGCCATGGGCCCGATGTAGGCGCTGACCACCTGCACGAGCGTTCGTGAGCGTACCAGGTCCATCCATTCCTTGCCCATCAGCTTGGCGTCCGCGCCGACGAACGAGAAGCTCTCCGCCGTCTCCAGCATGTCCGCCTCGTACCTCTCGCTGTGCTTCCCCGCGGTCACTTTGATGGTCCCCAGGGCGACCACCGAGAAAAGAACGAACAGTAGCGACCCCGTCAGCAGGTGCAGGGGGTCGTGGGTGCGCTGAAGGGCGATCGATGGAACGAGGTTGGCCACATCGAAAGCCCCGGTGACCAGGCCCGCCATGATAAGGGCGCCGATGGAGGCCGCCACCACGCCCAGGGCCGCCTTCGAGCGTGCAAAGACGGCCGAGAGGAAGAACGACAGCGAAAGGCCGAACAGGAAGGACATCGTCACCGTCAGCAGCAGGAAGAGAACGCTCGTTACCTGGAACCCGGTGATGGGGACGGTGAGCGCGATCCCTCCTACCAGGGGCAGTACGGAGTACAGGAAGTAGTATATGATCTCCTTGACATAGAAGGCGGTGAACAGCTCGCGGTAAGAGATGGGCTGGGTGGCCGGGGTCTGCAGGACCATGGACACGGAGCCGAAGCGTCGCTCGGCGATGCGGTCCCCGAACGTGGCCAGGGCGCCGACGCTCAGTCCGTAAGCGACGATGACCGAATGAAGCATGAGGTACGCCTGGTCCAGCGAGAGGTTGTCCAGCAGCCGCTCCGAAGCGATGCCGAGGACGAAGGACATGAACAGGATGACCACGGGGAACATGAGGAACTGGATCCCGCCGATCATGGAGGCGTTCAGCCGGCGCTCCTCGGCCATGAAAATGCGGACCAGGCTCAGATGCCGCGATAGGCTGGACATCTCATTCCTCGGTCCTTTGCCGCTCGGTCACCCGCATGAACGCCTGGTCGAGGGTCTCTCCGTCCCTGCCTATCGTTCCGGGAGCGCCAAGGACCACGATCCTTCCGCGATCGATGATGGCCAGACGGGTGCACATCTTCTCGGCGATCTCCAGGATATGGGTGCACATGAACACCGTGCCGCCCCTTTCTAAATACCCTTCCAGGTACTCACGCACCAGTTTCTGGTAGCGGGGGTCCAGCCCGGAGAACGGCTCGTCCAGGAACACCAGCGGTGGCTCGTGGATGAGCGCGGCGGCCACCATCAGCTTCTGACGCGTCCCCTTGGACAGGTCCTTGCCGGGGACCGTCGCCACCTCCTTCATGTCCATGCGCTCCATCCACTCCTCGGTCCGTGCCTTGATGTCACCGATGCCGCGAACCAGTCCGATGAAGTGCAGGTACTCCCGCCCGGTGAGGAAAGAGGGCGGGGATTCGATCTCCGGTACGATGCCGATGCCGCGCTTGACCGCCAAAGGGTCCCGGGACGGGTCCGCCCCTAGGACCGTGCAGGAGCCCGAAGTGGCGTCCAGCTGCCCGGTCAGAAGCTTCAGCAATGTGCTCTTGCCCGCACCGTTCGGGCCAAGCAGGCCGAATATCTCACCCCTGTTCACCGAGAGCGTGACATTGTCGACCGCCACCACCTCACCGAAGTTCCTGGTCAAACGGTCCGTCTCGATCACTATCTCGGTCATATCCGATCACCTTTCCGACGATATCACGTTCGATATGTTTGAACTTTCCCAGTTATCACCGCATTGAGGAGCATTTCCGAACCTCGTCACCAATGTAACGCTCTCCCGTAAGGCCTTGGATGCCTATCAACCGTTCAAGCTGACGGGGGCATCAGCAAGGGGTGGCCGGACGATGAGGGTCTGAAGAAGGCGAGGGAGTTACCCACGGGATCGCCCTTTTCATAATGGCTCGGGTAGGACGTCCCTTGAACAGAAAGATGCACCACCTCGGGTCCCTCTCGTGTATCGGCCATCTATCTATCCGTGATCGGTCTTTCCTTGTGCTCAATATCTTCCAACAGTATCCTCATCCACCCGTTATCAGTGATATCCTTATTGACCAATCACAATTTTAAGATACCTATCACTGATAATTATTTATACATATCACTTTCTAACGATATGTATGGTCTTATGAACGATACCAATTTGATCACCTTCATCGAACAAAGGCTGGGCGTGGACGAAGGATCGGAGGTCAGGCTTGATGCGTACTGGAAGGACTTCGGCTTCGATGTGATCATAGAAGATAGGAAGCGATCAAAGACGCTCTTCATAGATGTCAAGGCAAAGGCCAGCATCGAAGCGATAGCGCTTCTGAACCTCTATAAGGACCACATCGATCCCGAACTGGGGTCGAGAGGGCGCTTCATCCTGGTGACCAAATCGATCTCGCCGAGATTGATGGAGATGGCCAATGCGACCGGCATCGACGTTCTCATGATGCCCCGGGAGGTCGTGTTGACGGAAAATCCCGGGAAGTCCAACACTGGGGCGGTCAAGATCACCTCGGAGAAGGCGTGGAGGGTGGTCTCGGGGCTGATCAGATTGAGGTCGAGCTCAATAAGGAATCTATCGATATCTGAGAAGGTATCCTACGGCTGGGCGCATTCCACCATAAGCAATCTAATCGCCCATGGAATAGCGAAAAAGAATGGGAACAGGGTCTCCATAAATGATATGGACAAGCTGCTGAACGGGGTCGCATGGGAAAGGCCAACGTACCCGCTCATCGAAAAAGAGTTCAATATCCCATTCCAGGATATCTATTCAGCAGCGAAGGAACTGGCAGAAGTGCTCGAATCCCAGGGCATCAAGTTCGCATTCTCAAGCTATTTTGCCGGCATGCAATATACCGGACTGATCGTCCAATTCGATTCTATCCAGATGTATATAGATGCCGACGAGATCGTAAACGTCAAGGAACTGATCGGGGCCAGCAGTGATGAGGGCGGGGTCCGTTTACAGTTGATGAGGCCAGATAGAGATCTGTTCGGCGAGGCGAGGTTGGTCGGAGGAGTAAAGGTCACCTCACCATCCCAGACATTGCTTGACCTGGCCGGTCTTGGATATAAAGGGAAGGACCTGACCAAAGGGTTGGTGGCGATCTACGACCAGCTATGAGGAACATGGTTCAGTGATCAAGGCATCCGAACAGGAATTGCGAGTTATCGCGGAATTCCTTCTATCCAGGGGAATGCCGCATCACCGACGACAGTGCTGATAGGGGGTTGGGCGGTCCACGCCTANNCGAACCCCTGACGATTCAAAGAGGGTCCAGAAGATAACGACGGACGGAAAGCCCATCATCATCGACCTCGGAACGAGGGAACAGCCAGACCCATTCGAGGGGCGGGATCGTGCCGTTCAGTACGATATCCTCGATGGCCGAACGGAGGTCAAACCCGTCGGCGGAGGTTTTTCCATTCCCGTTCCTAAACGCGAACTGTTACTTCTCTTCGAACTAAAGGCCGCTTGGGACCGCGATCATCGGATGATCGATGATTCATCCCACGACCTCGAGTGGGAGAAGGGCAAGTTACGTAAGGACCACGCGGACATCCTCGCTTTATTGGACCCGAAGGCCGGGGGGCAGAATGTCGACCTTTTTGCTCTGGGGGAATATCTTTCCCAGTACCCGTTTCTTACTAGCTGTCTGAAGCAGACGGCCGATGATGCCGATGCGATCTCATGGTATGGGCGCATGGACAGGAACGAGGTCGAGGCCGCTATCAGAACGATCCTGCGATCGATCTGACGATCACCATCTGGTCATCATTCAACGGTCGCGAAGTGTGCGATTTCGGCCACCTCACACAGTCGGTCTTAGGTACAAAGACCATCCATTGAAATCTGGCATGGATGAGTTCAAGCGTTCGGTAAAAAGACAGTTGACGGGTCTGTCCGAGGTCGCCCCACGATCATACTCTGTGAAGTCCCCCGAGTTCGGCGATTGATGTTGTTAGCTTTTAAGGGTTTACGATTCAATCATGCTGGAAGCTTTTTCACCCGGCATTGAAAACAATAGAATCTCTCATAGAATCGACTCCATCAGATGTCGATGTCCAGCTGCAACATCGTCCCTCCAAAACGCAATATATTCAAGACCAGATTCCCAATCATATGATATCTGCCGATGCAGAACTGGAGGATATGCCGCCAGGGATATATGATGCACTGCTCCTGCGCATTCACGTCATCGGCATCAGGCCGCCGGTATGGCGTTCCATCGTGGTGCATCCTTGTACCGACCTGCCTGAGCTTCATCGCTTGATCTGTGCATTACTGGGATGGGACGAAGCTTCCGAGCATCTGTTCGGCGGAAAAGCGACCAATGCCAACGGGAAAGGTTCCTGGTCGTTTACCGGAAAGGTCGGTGATCTGGAATGCGGGAACATTATAAAATATTCCAACCTGGGCCCGGGGGGAAGGGAATGCAGGATCAGTGTGACAAGGAAAGGGCTGCGCAGATCGTCGAGCTTGCCCCTCCTCGTCGGGGGAATGAGGGTCCTCGGGAC
>DUJZ01000063.1:14939-15168 GCA_013329565.1 Methanomassiliicoccales archaeon | reverse complement strand
ACCTCCCGGTTATCAGCCGGGCGCTCCAACCAGGCTAAGCTATGGGCCCAAGTAAATTGGCGAATGCGGCATTCAATTTTAAACCTTTCCATGGTCCTGGCATGGAAAAGCACATCTTGCATGTAAAATACAACGCTGTAGGGCGGGAATACCGACGTGAGGAAGAGGGAAGAAGTTGGGACCAGACCGCGGTGGTGTCCGCAGCTGGGGCGTTAAATCTTTTGGGTCC
>DUJZ01000063.1:7146-14886 GCA_013329565.1 Methanomassiliicoccales archaeon | reverse complement strand
GGGTACTCGCGGCAGCTGAACACGTCGAGGAAGGCACGGTCGGTGTCCTCGGCGAAATGGCCGGAGATCATGGAGGTCTCGATCAGCTGGCACAGGGAATATCCCTCCACCTTGGGGATGGGGCCGAACCGGACCACGATGGGATCTCCGAACCTGTTCATCTTGATGTGATCGCAAAGGTCGATAGCGAACTGGGTGATGACCTCCTTGCTCCGGATCTTTTCCGGGTCGCACTGCTTCAGGTCTATCGCGGTAGCCAGTCCCCACTGGTTCTCCTTCACGTACTTCACCATCGCTTCCTCATCGCTCAGAAGCTTGCCCGGCATGGGACTCATAGTGTACATTTCTGGTAACGCCCTCTAGATGCACTGCATCTTGAATCGTCCGCATGAACGCTTCTGATATTAAAGATTAACCCGTAACTATATGTAGAATTGAAAAGCAATTTGAGCGGAAAAAGGAAATTTAAGGCATTGCCTTTAATTAATTATCCTCGGGTTTACTTAAAATTATCTTGAACCCACTTTTTTCCTTCCCGATCGAGGGCGAGAAGGTTATCTAATACGACCCTGATTCCTTGCCGATGAGTTCCAACGACGGTCTCAGGAACAAGGGTAAGACCCGAGCGGACATGGAAGATCGCCGAAAGGCCGTCGAATCGTTCACCGGCGCTAAGCTGGAGCATGCCGGGCAGTGCTCCTTCGATCCCATCGTCGCCGAGAAGAACGTGGAGAACATGATCGGCACCATACAGGTGCCGTTAGGATTCATCGGTCCGCTCAAGGTCAGAGGCGATCACGCAGACGGGGAGTTCCTGGTACCACTGGCAACGACCGAGGGGGCGTTGGTCGCATCCGTCAACCGTGGCGCTTCGGTGATCAGCGCTAGCGGAGGCGCGGAGGTCATCATCATCAAGGACGAGATGACCCGTGCGCCGGTCTTCCGGACCAGGGGGGTCAGGGACAGCCGGCGGGTGGTCGAATGGGTCAACGAGAACTTTGAGGAGATCAAGGCTGTTGCCGAAGGAACCACCAGGCACGGGAAGCTGATCAAGGTTCGCGCATTCGCTTCCGGTCGTTCTCTGTTCCTCCGGTTCTCCTATGATACTGGGGATGCCATGGGCATGAACATGTGCACCATCGCCACCGAAGCTGCGTGCAGGCTAATCGAAGAAAGGGCCGGCGTCAAGCTCATCTCCGTCTCGGGCAACATGTGCGTTGATAAAAAACCGGCCGCCCTCAACTTCATCGACGGGCGCGGGAAGACCGTCCTGGCCGACGTACGCATCCCTGCGGACCTGGTCAAGGACAAGCTGCACACGACGCCGGAGGCGATGGTCGAGACCTGCTACCGCAAGAACCTGATCGGCGGTTCCATGTCCCTTTCGTACGGTTCCAACGCCCACGCCGCCAACATGCTCGCCTCGTTCTACATCGCCACCGGGCAGGACGCCGCGCAGGTGGTCGAGGGCAGCATGGCCAGCACCACCTGCGAAATATGCGAGGAAGGGGTATACGTTTCCGTCCGTCTGCCGTGCATCGAGGTGGGTACGGTCGGCGGAGGTACCAAACTACCCTGTCAGAGCGAAGCGCTCTCGATGATGGATTGCCTGGGAGCGAAAAAAGCAAAGAAACTGGCGGAGATCGCCGCCGCGCTCGTTCTGGCAGGAGAGCTTTCTACGTTAGCAGCCCAATCGGCCGGCGAACTGGGCAAGGCCCACAAGGCCCTGGGAAGGTAATGGAACGTCCGTTAACCTAAATTAAAAACCCTCATATACCTTCTACCCTATGGTCCGGACGCAATGCCAGTCATCAACTTCAACCTGGAGGACTTGAAGTCCCTGATGGGTACCAAGATGGAGGACCGCGAGGTCCTGGACCGCATTCCTATGATCGGGGCGGACTTCCATGATTTCGACCCGGTGACCAAGGAGGCATCCATCGAGTTCTTCCCCAACCGGCCGGACCTCTATTCGGTCGAAGGACTGGCAAGGGCGTTGCGCTCCTTCTTCGATATCGAATTGGGAATGCGCACTTACGATATCTCCGCCTCGGACATCGTGCTGAAGGTCGAGCCATCCGTCAAGAACGTCCGCCCTTACGTGGTCGGAGCGGTGATCAGAGGCGTCGACCTGGACGACAAGGGCATCCGCTCCCTCATGGAGCTGCAGGAGAAGCTGCACCTTACGGTCGGACGGAAACGGGCCAAGGTGGCCATCGGCGTACACGACCTGGACAAGGTTCGTCCGCCGTTCGTCTACAAGGCGGTCACGCCCATGTCCGTTTCCTTCGTTCCGCTGGCCAAGGAGGAGATGATGACCCTGGCCGAAGTGCTGGAGAAGCACGAGAAGGGCAGGGACTACAAGCAGCTCCTGGATGGGAAGGAACTGTACCCGGTGATACTGGACGCTAATAACGACGTGCTGTCCTTCCCGCCCATCATCAACGGACGATTGACGACCGTGACCACGGATACCAAGAACCTCTTCATCGACGTCACCGGCACCGACCAGAACACTATCGGCGGAGTATTGAACATCGTGTGCTGCTCCATCGCAGAAAGGGGCGGGGTCATAGAGACCATCACCCTGCGCGGCGAGGAGAGGGGCATGACGCCGAACCTCCGTCCGAAGCAGTGGCTTCTGGACGTGGACAGGACGAACTCCGTCCTGGGATTGGACCTTGAGCCGTTGGCGATGTGCCAGTGCCTGACCAGGATGGGCTATTCCGCCGAGCCGAAGGGACGAAAAGTAAAGGTCTCCTCGTCCCCGGTGCGCATGGACCTCATCCACCAGGCCGACGTCGTCGAGGACGTGGCGATCGGTTACGGCTACGAGAACTTCGGCACGTCCAAACCGGTCTCGCGCACCATCGGCGGAGAGAGGCGCATGGAAAGGGTTGCGGACCTCGTACGCCAAATGATGGTCGGCTACGGCCACTGGGAAGTCACTACCCTCACCCTGTCGTCCATGGGCGAGCAGTTCTCCAAGGTTCCGTTCCCGGAGGTCCAGGCGGTGGAGGTCCTGAATCCCGTCAGCGAGGACCACAACTGCCTGCGCGTTCAGCTCATACCTTCGTTGCTGACGGTCCTGCGCAAAAGCAAGCACCGCGACCTGCCGCAGCGCATATTCGAGGTGGGCGATGTGGTCGTCGACGCCAGGCGCCGGAAGCATCTTGCGGTGATGTCGATCCACTCCAAGGCCTCCTTCACCGAGATGAAGTCGCTCGCTGAAGGGGTGCTCAGGGAGATGGGCGTGCAATGCTCGTTGCTGCCCGGCGACATGGGGATGTTCATTCCCGGACGCTGCGCCACGGTCAAGGTGAACGGCCGCACGGTCGGCCATTTCGGCGAACTGCATCCGCAGGTCATAACCGCCTACGAGCTGGGTCATCCGGTCATAGCCTTCGAGCTGGACCTGCAGGACCTCATGTCCGGGCGCGGGGAAAAAATCGTTTAAACAAGCCGAGGTAGCTAAGCCTGGATCACGGCGCCGGCCTTGAGAGCCGGTGGTACCTAGTACCCCGGGAGTTCGAATCTCCCCCTCGGCGCTTCCTCTTCCCAATTTTTATAAAAAGAATGGTCCAGCGAGAACACGGTCGATGAATTTCTCGCCAGTTGTCGTCTGATCACTTCTTGCCCTTGGAGCCCTTCTTCTGAGCGGAACCAATGGCTTCCCCTCCGGCCGCGGACGAGGGCCTGGAGCCCCGGTGGTCCGATCGATTGTCGTTCGCGGGTTCGCTAACCGCCTTCTTTTTCTTCTTCATGTCGCTCATGATGATCCAGAAACCATGGATCGGTCAGAACTTAAGGCTAATCCAACCGGTCAAAAATGCGTTGGGTGCCTTTTCGAGGGGGACCGGCCTATTCCTTGGCACCTTCGGCCTTGGTCCTGGTGCGCATCCACAGGGGGATCATGGTCAGGGCGGTGAGCAGCCCAAAGGACGCCAGTATGCCCCACATCATCCATCCGTTGTCGAACGTGTCGTAAAGAACTCCGCCGATGAACGTGGAGCCGAACCATCCGAACGACGAGACGACCCCGAAGACGCCAAGGTACTTACCGCGGGAATCGTCAGGAGCCAGGAGCACCGTGAGAGCGTTGGACACCGGGACCACGATCATCTCCCCCATGGTGATGATCACCATAGACAACGCCAGCCAATATCCGTCGGTCACCGCGGCCACCAGCAGGTATCCTATCGCGTAAACCACCGATCCGGCCAGCATACCCATGTACGGATCTCGTTCGGTCAACCATCGGCTGATGGGCATCTGCATCAGGACCACCATGACCCCGTTCAACCCGAACACCAATCCTATGGTGGCGGTGTCTATGCCTATTCTTTCGTTGGCGTATACGGTATAGATAGATCCGAACTGCCCGGACATAATGAAGAGCGGCAGGGTGAACAGGCAGAACAGCAGGAATATCGGCTTAAGATTTCCCACCCTTTTCAGCCCTGGCTCCCTCTTCGCCTTCAGCACAGGAACGTAAGATTCGGTGAGCATCAGCGCCACTATCATCGCCGCCACGAACGATATTATGGCCGAGATGGTGAAGGTGAGCGGGAAGGACACCAGGATCAGCACGCCGCCCACGATGGGACCGATGGCGAAACCGACGTTCCAGGCCACACGTAGCAACCCATACGCCTCCATGCGCCTGGACGGTTCGGTGATGTCGGCGACCATGGCGTTGTTCGCTGGCTGGAACACCCCGCCGAAGAAGTAGCTGAGGGTGAGCACGATGGCGATCGGTACGAACTCCGGCCGATAGGTGACCATTATGGCCAGCAGAACGAAGCTCAGGCAGCGCAGGAGCATAGACACTATCATGACGCCTCTTCGTCCGTAGCGGTCGGCCAGCAGTCCGCCTACCATGTTGCCGCCGGCGCCTATGACCCCGGCTATGGTCAGCACCAGGCCGCCCAGGGCCATGGAGACGCCGAGGTCCTGCTTCAGGAACAGCAGGATGTAGGGGCTGATCAGGCTGTATCCGACGCCATCGATCAGCATCGACCAGAAGAGGACCCACATCCTCCGGTCGAATCCGCGGTAGCCCAGAGCCATGTCGTTTCACCTTCCCGACATGCACGCTCAATTCTGACCGAGGTCCCTAAAAATTTCAGGCATCCTCTATTGACCAGACCTATTCAGACCAGCGGTCTCCCTTCCTTGATGACCAGTTCGTCGTCCACGTAGACGTTCGGTCTCAGGACCAGGGAGTCCAGGTGTATGAGGGCGTGAGCGTCGTTCTCCAGGTTCATCCCAATGGCGAAATGCACCGTGCCGCCGACCTTCTCGTCCTCCAGGGTGTTGCAGGACATCTTGGCCTTAGGGTTCAGGCCGATGCCCAGCTCGCCCAGATGCCGGGTGTTCCGCTCCTCGTCCTCCTTTCCCTGCTCCCTTGCCATTGCCGCCGAGCGTTCCAGCAGGGCGTCGAGCTTGCGGGCGGTCTCCCCTCCGGTGATCTCTACGGCGAAGCCCTTCTCGAACCTGACCCGGACGGGAACGTCGGGCATCTCGGCATGAACGTCCAGATCGACGGTGCCGTCAAAAACGATAACGCCTTCGGCGGTGCCGTTGGCGGGTGAGACGTAAACCTCTCCAGTAGGCAGATTGCCGCCCTTACCGGGCAGGGTGAAGTCTCCGTCGTCGTAACGGCCTCGGCGGCCTTCGATCCCGAATCGAAGGTCAGTTCCGGCCGGTGAGGTGACCCTTACCATCTTACCGGCGTCGATCCGCTCCTTGAGAGCCTTGGCGTTCCTCCTGAGCAACGCGTAATCGATGGGCACCCCCCGCTCGAATATCTCCCGGGTGCAGTTGGGCGACCAGAAGGAGCGGCTGCGCTTATCTCCGTCCAGGACCTTGTTGTAGAGGTGGGTGTATTTCTGTCCGTCGCGGCCGACGTAGCCGATGCGCATTCCGTACGGATCCTTACCGATGCGACCTCTGCCTATGCTTATGATGACCTCCGGCTCCCCCTTGATGGCGTCGAGCACTGCCGGATCAGCAAAGGTGAAGTTGTCCTTGTCCTGCTGAACGACCATGACCGGGACGGCCTTCAGCTCCGCCGCTTGCCGGAAGATCTCCTGGCATATCTCGTAGACATCCCCTCCCAGGTTGGTGATGATCAGGACGCGCTCCCCCTCCTTGACGGCGAGGCAGTCCGTGAGCGCGATCCTCGCCGCCCTCCGAAGCTCTTCATCGTTGGCCATGCGCTCAGGAGCCGAAGGCGATTATTTATG
The DNA here is from genome assembly GCA_013329565.1 of Methanomassiliicoccales archaeon. Lineage (GTDB taxonomy): Archaea > Thermoplasmatota > Thermoplasmata > Methanomassiliicoccales > UBA472 > UBA472 > UBA472 sp8940u. Next base: position 8,638 of record DUJZ01000063.1, on the reverse strand, counting down.
CGTTTTCGAGATGAAAGGTCCAATTGTCCATTGATCCGCGTTTCGGCCTGATCCATATCAGGACGAACGATTCAAGTTCCTGGATCTTTGATCCCTTGAGGTGCAACAACATGGCTACCATGGTCCATCTTGACCTTCCGGCCGAGGACCTGGATAGGGCCGCTTCCTTTTACGGGAAGATGTTCGGCTGGAATTTCTAGCGCATGCCCGGGCCGTTCGAGCATTCCGGAATAGCGACCTTCGACGAGCAAGGCAGGCAGTCCCTAGGCGGGGGCATGGGGAAGGAGAACGAATGGGACACCGGTATCACCAACCATGTTGACGTTGATCCCGTGGAGGACACCCCGATGAAGCTCGTGGACCTCGGCGGCAAGGTCGTCCTTACCAAGACCGAGGTGGGGAAGTTCGGTTATTTGGCCGTATGCCTGGACGCGGAAGGCAACAGGTTCGGGCTCTGGGAGAGCAGGAATTATCCGCCCAAGCGATAAATTCCGGGTTAATTATTTAACATCCCAGGATCAATAAGGTTCCGCTGTCAGAGCAGGATGGGAGATCGATGCGCAACGGTCGATGTCCGGGAGTGTGGCGGAAATGAACGACTGCCCCCGTCTCGGACCGGACGGCAGGTGCAACGGCCTTTACTACGGCTTCGCCTGCATCAAGGACAAGTGCAAGATGGAGGACCGGGAGGCGTCCTGCCTGCACTGCATCGGCGGCGATTATTGCCTGAAGTACGGTCGCTTCGGATGCGTCGGTCCGAACAACTGCGCCACCAAGGAAGATTATCTGACGTTCATTCGCAAAGCGAAGGACAAGGCGGTCGTCTAGAGGTAAAGTTCCTTTCTGATACGGGGGACCATGGCCGCCAGCACGGCCTGTTCGGTCAACGATTTCCTGTCGAGAACGCCGTTGGTCAATATGCCGATCGCCCCTTTCCCCGAACCCTGGTCGCCCTCTTCGAACAGCTGGGCGCAGGCGTCTCCGACGGTCATTCCCTTTCGCACCAGATCGGCGACGGCCGGAGGGTAGCGGAATCCCATGCCCTGCCCCCTCGTCGTCCATCCAGTTCCGTCGACGATGACGCAATGCTGCACGTCGTAGAGCCCGTCCGCCCTCTCCAGGACCCCGGCCTCGATACCGATGCCCAGGTCGCCCTTCCCAAGGCTTTCTCTCGCCCTTGCTTCCGCTCCGTGCTCGGCCTCCGCGCCCCAGGGCTGTTCCCCGGCCGTGCGCGGGACGAAGGCGGCGTTCACCTCGAGCTGCGGATGGAACCTCTGAAGAACATCGCGCACGGCCGCGACCTTCACCGGGTTCTCGGAGCCGACGTTGGCGACGAGCGGCCGTAGCAACCGCCCTTCAACGTCGATCTCCCCATCGAGGACCCGGGTGGAGCTTATCGGCCGGTAATCCTCGGCCAGAACGTATGGGACCACAACGATTGACACCGGTCGTAGACCGTTGCGCAGCCGCAGGTCGTTGATCTTAGGCCCCA
>DUJZ01000063.1:0-7127 GCA_013329565.1 Methanomassiliicoccales archaeon | reverse complement strand
TCGTCGCTCATCAGGCCGACCGCCAGAACGTCGCCGTTGGCGATCGCCGTCTCCAGCAGCTTGCGGTGGCCCCTGTGAAGTACGTTGAACGTGCCGCCCGCTCCGACCTTCATCATAGCACCGATAGCACCAGGGCGCCTATCATTATAATGACGCTGATCACGTAAAGGGTGAGCAGCTGCCGCTTCTTTTTGCGCATCGTCTCCTCATTTCCTTTCTCGCAATCCTCGGAGCAATACTTGTCATCGCCCACGAAGGCCTTGCCGCAGGACCTGCAATGTCTGTGCTGGGCGATCTTCTGGTTCATGGTCATCGGACCTCTGAAGGGGAATATAAAGATTCGGTCATGGCGAGCGGCGGTCCAGCTCATTGTTCACGATGGTTATGCAGTGATCGGCGTGATACGACACCGGACCGAGCTTCACGACCTTCGGCTTGTATCGTAAAAGAAGTCCTTCCTCGTCCGGGGTGAGGTCCATGTGGTCGCTGAGGACGAACGTCACGTTCTCCGAAAGCTCCGTATCGCGAATGTCAGTGCCGTCCTCCTTGAGGTACACGATCTCCGTTCCCTCCCCTAAAAGGCCGAGCACGTCCTGATAGGTCCTGGTGCTGACGTAGATGCCAGGGGTGCTTCGTTCCTCGGCATGGGCCTCCCTCATCAGCGCGTTCCGTATGAGGGCGCCGGTGCTCCTCTCGTCCGGGTTCAGGTAGCGCAGCTCGCTGCCGACCAACCTGATCGTGCGTACCGGTCCGGGCGGCCCCTGCAGTATCAGCACCACCTCCACGTCCTTGCGCAGATCGTGGCTCAGGAAGAAGGCGGAGTTGATGCATCTCAGGAGAACGTCCAACCGCCCCGCTCCTCCGGCCAGATCGTCCAATTTGAAATCGGCGGCGGTGGCGGCCTTGTGGCCAATGATGATGTAGCGCCTCATTGCAGCCCCTCGAGACCGCCGCCCTGCATCTGCTTCATCAACTGCTTGCGCAGCTTGCGATTGCCCATGAACCCGCGGACGGCCTTCTTGGAGGTGTTGTATTGCTGCAACAGCTCGCGGACCTGCTTGGTGTCCATGCCCGAGCCCCGCGCTATGCGCGTCACCCGGGAGGACTTGATCAGCTTGGGGTTCTCCATCTCCTCGTCGGTCATGGAGTCCATGATGATGCGGAAGCGGCGCAGGCGCTCCTGCGTCTCCTCTAGGTTGACCTTGTCCTGCAGGCCGCCGCCCATGCCCGGCAGCATGCTCATGAGCTTCTTGAGCGGGCCCATGCTGGTGAGCATCTCCATCTGCTCGTACATCTCCTTGAGGGAGAACCTGCCGGACATGATCTTCTTGGTCGTCTCCAGCGCCTGCTCCTCGGTGATGGATTCCTTCGCCGTCTCCATCAGCGACTGCAGGTCGCCCATTCCCAACAACCGGGAGATGAAGCGGGAGGGTATGAACGGGTCCAGGTCCTCCAGGTGCTCGCCCACGCCGATGAACACTATGGGCGCCTTGGTGCGCGAGACGGCGGAAAGGGCGCCGCCGCCCTTCGCCGTGCCGTCCATCTTGGTTAGAATGACGGACGTTACTCCGACGGCATCGTGGAAGGCCTGGGCCTGCGGTCCGGCCTGCTGACCGACGCTGGCGTCCAGCACCAATATCCTCTCCGAGGGATTGGCGATCTTGGCCACCGCCTTGATCTCGTCGATCAGATCGTCCTCCAGGGCGTGCCGGCCGGAGGTATCGATTATCACCACGTCCAGGTTGCTGAACTCCCTCATGCCCGCCTCGACTATCTTCAACGCGGACCTTTCGGCCGGTGAACCGTATACCTGAACGCCGACCTTGTCGCCGATCTGCTTCAGCTGGTCGTAGGCCGCCGGACGGTGCACGTCCGCGGCGATGAGCCCGACCTTAAGGCCTTTCTTGTGAAAGTAACGCCCGAGCTTGCCGGCGCTGGTGGTCTTACCTTGACCATAAAGGCCGACCATCATGATGACCTGCTTGCCCAGCGGCAACGTCCGCTGCTCGCCCAGGATCTTTACCAATTCATCATAGATGATCTTGATGACGTGCTCCCTTCCGGACTTGCCGGCAGAGGGCTTCTCGGAGAGCGCCCGGCGCTCCACCTCCTTGGTTAGCTCCAGGACCATCTTGACGTTGACGTCGGCCTGCAGGAGCGCCCTCTGAATGTCCTTGGACACCTCCTTGATCAGCTTTTCGTCCACGTTGCTGGATCTGGCGACCTTCTTCAGGACGTCCTTCAGTGATTGGCCCAATCCTTCCAATACCATCTTCAGACCTTCATTGACAATTGAACGGGGTTAGATAACCTTTGCTACAAGCAGGGCAAGAAAAAAGGGTTTGGGAAGGACCAGTCCTGTCAGAAGGGATGGGATGCACTCTGAAAACCAGCCCAGACCTTCCCGTACACTACTATCTTTTGGACGATATATATAGGTTTCCATTTTTGTAAAATACAGGGAAAAAACCGGCCGCGACCAGCAGCCAGTCGTTTAAAGAATATGTTGTGTTAAGGGGTTTACAGATAGCCCGACTTCTGCAGTACCATGAGGTCCTCGGTGCTGAGCTTCTCTCCGCGCTTGAACTTGTCGAAGATCTCCTCAGATTCCTTCATGGCCACGCTCTCGTCCTTCTTCTTGCGGGCCTTGCGGGCCTTCTGCCTCAGGCCGGTGATGATCTTGTCGTAGTCGTGCACCTGCCTGATGTTGTCGATATGACGGCGGTGCTCCTCATCGGCCTTGCCCTTGGTCTCGATGAACTTCTCCTGCGCCTCGTCCGCCTCTTTCCTGAGCTTGTCCGCCTCCTCGTAGATCTTGATCATGGCGTCGTGCTCGTTCTGAGCGCGTTCGGCCAGTTCGCTGACCAGCTTGTGCTGCTCCTCGGCCTTGTCCTTGGCCTCGCGCAGCAATGTGATGGCCTGGCGTACCTCGTCGTTGGCCTCCAGGGACTTCTCTCTCTCCCTGATCTGGATCTGGAGAGCCTTCATCTGCTCTACCAGGGCCTTCTCCTTGTCCCTCTTCAGGTCTCCGGAGGTCATGTGGATGAACTCGAGCTGCTTCAGGTCCTTCTTCAGCTTGGAGACGGACGGCCCGTCCTGCGGGACGTTGTCCTTCTTCAGAGCCATGACCTTCTTGTTGAGATCGCTGACCTGTTCGTTGAACTTGTCGCGGGCGTCCTTGGCGACTCGCACCTGTTCGTTCATCTTGTCGCGGTTCTCGCGGTGCTTGGCAGCACTGTCCACCAGCTCACGGACCTTGGAGTTGAGTTCGTCCCTCTTCTGAACCCATTCCTTGGTCTTGTCGTTCAGTTCATCCCTGAGCCGGCGGTGCTTCTCCGCCTCGTTGTTGTTAAAATTACGCTTCTGGTCGAGGTCCTCCAAGAGTTCTGTCATAAACGTTCACGCTCAAATGTTAAATTAAATAAGACTCAAGCCTGGAACTAGGCATAAGAGATACTGTTTATAACTTTTTCGTTNNAGGTCGACGTCCTGCCAATCGTTGTTCGGTGCCTCGTCCAGCATGGTGAAGCGTACCTTCAGACGGCCGTTCTCGTACTGCAAGGCCGCCGTCCTCACCCTGGACTGATAGAAGCAGACACGCTTTCCTTTTCTGGACAATCGCCTTTCGGTGCAGCGGATGAGACCGGCGACCTCCAGGTCCCTGATGCGCCGGTAGCAGGCCGCTATCGGTATCCCGAACTGCTCGGATATCTGTTGCGCGCTGCGGGGTAAACGTACCGTGGCCATAAGGATCTTGACGGCGTACTCGTCCGTGAGCAGCCGGGACTTGCCCAGCAGGTCTTCGTTCCCCATCTGGGGACTTACAATGCGTTACACAGATAAAAATTGTTGCGACCTTATCGCGGGATGCGGAGCATCTCCGTGCTGCCGTGGTCCCGCCATTCCACTTCCATCTCGAAGCGCCCTTCCCGGAACGTCAATCGGGCCACGTCCACTTGGCATAAGTAATACTTGCACTTCTTGCCGCTCGCCGCCAGGTCGGTCCTGGCACATTTAACGAGGCCGGAGGCTTCCAGGGCGACGATGCGCCGATAGGCGACGGCGATCGGTATCCCGGACAAAGCGCAGATCTCCTGAACGGAACGGGGCTGAGAGAAGGTCAGGCTCAGGATCCGGCCGGAGTACTCGTCTGCCAAAAGCCTCGACAGGTTCAGGGCGTCCTTGGCCATGCTTCATGCACGTCCCAGCGGGAATATAATCCCCTTTTCCCGGATATCAGGGCTGATAACGTCAGAGCATCGGTTTCCAACGCGGGACGCCTTCCGTTAGGTCCAGGCAGTGGCATATCGTGGTCGGTTTTATTCCCCGCAGTAGCACCGAGCCGTTCAGGCTCTCCAGCCGGAAGTGCAATCGGGCCTGGTGGCTCAACGTCTCCAGACCGGCCGATCCGTCCGTGGCTTCCAATATCACCATGTGCCCGCCCCGCCTCATGAGGTCCACGTGCTGCATGAGCTTTGGGATGACCTTGCCGTACACGGACTCGAGCGCATCCAGACCCAATACCGACAGGTAAGGTTCCTTGGAATCCTTGAGCAGGTACTTCAGGGAGTCCCAGCGGAGGTCGTTGGCCAGGTCCGCTCCTTCCATCTTCTTGACGAACGGTCGGCCGCCATCGGCCTCGCTGGAGTCCAGCACGTGCAGTGTTTCCAGGGACGTGTGCGGCATCCACTCCGGCAAGGAATTGAGATCAAGGGTGCGCTGCGGATACCAGAGCACGCCGCGGCCTTGCCGGAGGTGCTCTGCCACCAATGCCGCTTCCACGTGTTCCAGAAGCTCCATGGGCAGTCCAGCGCCTATCTCGATGAGCGTGAGCGATCCTAGCGGGGCCCCGCCGAAGAGACGGTCCAGCTCGGACCAGCCGAACGAACCGCGTCCGGCCGGCAGTTCCTGACCGTTCCTTGTGAGCTGAATACCGTGCAGGTCAATGTCCCGATCGACCACGGTCACCCGGCCGCCATCCAGGGTGAACAGGTACCTCCAGTTCCCGATGGACGAGCCGCGCAGCTTCTCGATGTCGATCGTCCGCATCCGGTTGCTGCCAACGACGGAGTTGCGAAGGACGACGATGCCATCGCCCAAATAATCAGGATGGTTGCGCTCGGCGGTTTCCATGACGAATACGACGTTGGTGCCGGCCTTCTCGACCAGGTCCTTCTGCAGGGCGTTCATTATGCGGTAGGATGGGATTCCGTAATTCTCGGCGAGCGCTTCCACTGAATCGAGGACCACCAGGGTCTTCTTGGGCAGGTTGCTCTCCGCGATGTCGTAGGCCATCTCCAGCTCCGGAAGCATTGAGCCGACCTCCACGGTGATCGACCCGTCTGGATTCATGGCCGGACCCTCATCATCCTCCGTGCCCAGCTCGCCGGCCTCGATCTGTCCTTCCAGACGATTCAGCTCTCTGCGCTCGACGAGCAGTTCCACGTCATCCAGGTCCTTCCGTTTGGAGCCGTCGCTGTTCCAGGAGCGCCTCAGGAAGGCCATGCCTGCCCTCATCAGCTGGTTCTTCTCGACCCGCTCCTTCAGCCAAGGGAACTGATGATATAGCGCCACGTCGGAGACGCGCGATGACAGGTAGTACTCAGGCTGCTGGTCGGAAAGGCCTTCTATGATCTGCAAGGCCATGGTGGTCTTGCCGGTGCCCGCATCTCCCTTGATCAGAAGCGAGTGTCCTCCCGGCGATAGCAGGAAATCGATTATCTCCCGGGGCAGGGCCCCCGCGGTTGTCGAGCTCACGTCACACCTGGCGAATATATCCGGATAGGGCATATTAATGATAATCCCCCAATTATCAAATAAGGCCATCCTACGCCGATAGTAAGCTTATATGTCAAGAGCTTCATCACAGAATCCTATTCGCGAACGGTGCGTTCAATGCTGATCTGTCCATTAGACTTCCGTTACGGGCGCAAGGAGATGAAGGTGATCTTCTCCGAGGACCGCCGGATCGACCTCCAGCTGAAGGTCGAGGCGGCTCTCGCTCGAGCCCACGCCAAGGCCGGCAACATCCCGCGTTCGGCCGCCAGGGAGATCACCTGCGCCGCTTCCATCGATATCGTCACCAGGGAAAGGGTGTACGAGATAGAGGCGGAGACCAAGCACGATGTGATGGCCGTGGTTAAGGCGCTGTCGGAAAAGTGCGGGACCGCCGGTAACTACGTTCATCTCGGGGCTACGTCCAACGACATCATCGACACCACCACCGCCCTGCAGATGAAGGCCGCCCTGGATATCGTGGAAGCGGACCTTCTTGCTCTGTTATCTACACTGGCCGATCTGGCCGAGAAGCACCGCGCCACCATGTGCATGGGTCGCACCCATGGGCAGAACGCCATCCCGACCACCTACGGCTTCAAGGTCGCCGGTTACGTGTCGGAGGTAACGAGGCATATCGAGCGAGTGCGTGAGTCACGAAAGCGCATATGTGTCGGCAAGCTTTCCGGGGCTATAGGAACGGCCGCAGCGCTCGGACCTAAAGCAAGAGAGGTCCAGGTCCTCATGATGAAGGACCTTGGACTGGGTTACGAGGAAGCGGCCACGCAGGTCGTCTGTCGCGACCGTTACACGGAGCTGGTGTGCCTGATGGCCAATATCTGCACGTCCTGCGAGCGTTACGCAACGGAGATAAGGAACCTGCAGCGCTCGGAGATCGCCGAGGTCGCCGAGTCGTTCGATGCCAAGAAGCAGGTCGGCAGTTCCACCATGGCCCAGAAGAGGAACCCGATAACCTCGGAGAACATCTGTGGACTGAGCCGCGTCGTTCGCGGTTTCATAACTCCGACGTTCGAGAACATGATCCTCTGGCATGAGAGGGACCTCAGCAATTCGTCAGCGGAGCGCTTCACGTTGCCGCACGTCATGATCCTCACGGACGATATCCTGACCAAGATGGAGGCGGTGTTCTGCGGGATATCGGTCAACAAGGAGAACATGCTCCGGAACATCAAGGCCGCCAAGGGAATGATCATGGCCGAGCCGGTGATGATGGCGTTGACGGCGAAAGGTATCGGCAGGCAGGACGCGCATGAGATAGTCCGCTCGACAAGCATGAAGGCCGAGGAGAAGGGCTGGGACCTGGAAAGGGCATTATCGCAGAACCCCGAGGT
>DUJZ01000112.1 GCA_013329565.1 Methanomassiliicoccales archaeon | reverse complement strand
CCCGCCGGCGAAATCGAGCGCCCCCAGATCGTATATCCATCCTCCACCCCAGACCCAGTGGGCCACCGGGATATAGACCGCGGCGGTCCATATGGACAGGAACACCAGGAGCGAGCCGAGCTTCATGCGTTCGGCCACTCCTCCGATTATCAGAGCCACGGTGATTATGGCGAACATTCCCTGATACATCATGAACAGGATGTGGGGGACGGTGGGCGCTATAGAGTTAGGCACAAGGTCAACTCCGTTCAGCATCAGGTACTCGGTGCCTCCGATCAATCCCCCGTTGTCCGTTCCGAAGGTGAGCGAGTAACCGAAGACCACCCAGATGATGGTCACCACACCTATGATCAGAATGCTCTGTCCCAGCATGGACAGGAAGTTGCTCTTGCGCAGCATACCTCCATAGAAGAAGGCCACCGCAGGTGTCATTATGAACACCAGTCCGGTGGAGATCATGAGCCATGCGGTGTCCCCGCTGTCCACGTCGCCGTCCGCCGCCGCCACCGGGGAGGAGAGCAGGGGAAGCGCTACCAGGGCCAAGGCCAAGAGAAGCGCGAACTTCGAACCGATTCCATGTTTCATCAATTGCATCCTCTTTGTTCTCTTAGACCGACGTATAGTCGGGTAATTCGTCGCTTTAATAGATAATTAACTAATAAAATATTTCGAGTCGCAACAAATGAATATGTTTACGATTGAAAAGTGTATAAATGTATAGTTAGACTCATAAAATTCTAAACGGAATCAAAAATGATGGAAAATCGATAAAGGAAGTTGGGAAAAAGGTCAGTTCCTGGGCAAAGCGTCCAGGCAGAGGCGGACCGCCCGGTCCACGTCATCGAAGGAGTGTTGAAGATCGTCGACCTTCCTCAGTCCTAGGTCGGTGATCAGGACGTGGTGCGTCGGCCTGATGCCGGCCTTCTCCAAGGTTTTAGCAGCGCACTTTACCGGGCATCCGTCTACGACCAGCACCATCTTGGCCTGCTTAGCACCGTTGACCGGTCCAGGCATGCCTGCCGATACGGCCGCCAGGCAGGCCATCTTTCCGGTGCCGNNCAGGAGAAGATCATCAGTTCCTGGCCGCTGCATTGGCAATCCTCGTTCTCGGGCATTTTGATCAGTAACGAATGGCAGCTCCGCGGAGATAATCGTTCCGCCTCTGGAACATTAATTTAAATCAGTAACCCCCTAGGCGAAAGGGGTTCTGCATGAAGGAGTACGACCTGATAGTCATCGGTTCCGGCGCGGGGTTGAACGTCGTGTCCAAGGCCAGGCGGAAGGGTATGAAGGTCGCCCTGGTGGAGAACGGCCCCATGGGCGGGACCTGTCTCAATCGGGGGTGCATCCCCAGCAAGATACTGGTAACCCCGGCCGAGCTGGTTAGGGCGATCGCCGATGCCAAGCGCATGGGCATCCACGCCAAGGTGGAGAGGACCGATTATGCGCTTGTCCGGGAGAGGATGTGGGCCCTCGTCGCACCTGACCGGGACGGGATACTGGAGGGCGTGAAGAACGATGACGGGGTCGACCTCTACCAGACCACGGCGTACTTCACCGGAAGGAACACCCTGCAGGCAGGGAGCGAGCAGATCACATCGCCCAGGATAATCATAGCCATCGGCGCCAGGACCAAGGTCCCCGAGGTGCCCGGACTCCTTGAGGCAGGATTCTACACCACCGAGGACTTCTTCGAGATCACCGAGCTGCCGAAAAGCATGATGATCTTAGGCGGAGGTTACAAGGCATGCGAGCTCGGGATGTTCCTCGCCTCCTTTGGATGCCGGACCACCATCATCGGAAGGAACCCCCGGCTACTGAAGAACGAGGAGCCGGAGATAAGCGACATCGTCCTGCGCAAGTCCAGAGAGTACATGGACGTGCTAGTGAACATGGACGTTAAGGCGGTGCGCGATGAGAACGGGGAGAAGGTGGCCGTCTGTCGGGACCGTTCCGACGGCAGCGCCCGAGAGATCAGGGCCGAAAAGATACTTGTGGCCACGGGAGTGCAGAGCAACGCCGACTGGCTGCGCCCGCAGAACTCCGGCATCGCCCTGGACAAGGACAACTACATCGTGGTCGACAAATATATGGAGACCAACGTCCCCGGTATATTCGCCATCGGGGACATCATCGGCCGCACCATGTTCCGCCACACCGCCAATTATCACTCCGAGCTGGTGTGGTACAACATGTTCGGCGGGAAGCGCGTGGAGCTGGACGAGCACGCCGTACCGCACGCCGTGTTCGGTTATCCGGAAGTAGGCAGCGTCGGTCTCACCCAGGAGGAATGCAGGAAGCTGGGGTACAAGTTGCTGGTCGGTTACAGCGCGTACATCGATTGCGCCAAGGGGTACGCCATGGCCGAGGAGGAGGGCCTGGTCAAGGTGATCGTCGATCAGGGAAGCCGCCGCATCCTCGGAGCGCACATCGTCGGTTCGCACGCGGCGATACTGGTCCAGCAGATAGTTTACCTGATGAACGCCGGCGATCAGACCTACATGCCTCTCACCCGCAGTCAATGCATACACCCCGCCCTGAGCGAAGCGGTGATGAAGGCCTTCGGGGCGCTGGTGGACCCCGACCATCATCACGATCACTGATGGTCGTGTCCTGAAAAGCTGTTGGTCCGGTTCAGCCTCTGCATGACCCTGACCCCGGTCACGCCGGTTAGGATCGGTACCGGCGGGATAAGGAATATCGAGGAGGATATCAGGGCCACCAGCTTGTTCTCCCCGCGCATGATGTTGATCTTGTTCAAAAGGGGATCGTCAGGATATTCCATCTTTAAAGGTCCGAACAGGGACCGCAATATCAAAAGGTCGGTCTTGAGGACCACCTGCACGGTCCACTTAATGCCCATCTGGAGGGTGGACACCTCACCTTCCGTGGCCGTTCTCCTTTCCAGGATGGCCTTTCGGAAGTCCGCCGCTGTCTCACCTTCGAAGGTGGTGTAGCAGCAGCCTATCTGCGCCGAGGCGTGAGCATCGCTTCCCGCCAGCACCGCCCATCTTCCGTTGCTGGCATGTTTCTTGGCGGATTCGTTGGCGTACCCGTCCACGTGTCCGCCGTTCAGCACCTCCAGGCCGTCGATGTCCAGTTCGTCAACGAGCTTGCCGAGCGCGGGGACATGGGCGCTGAACGGGTGTGGCGCGATGACCAGGCCGCCCTGCGCCCTTATGCGCTCGATGGTCTCCCGGGCCGGCAGCCCCCGGGGAACGCCTTCGCTGAGGAAGAGGCCGATTATCTCTCCCTCCTTGGCAGAGATCTCCTCTCCCACGACGATCTCGATGTCCGGGAACCGCTTGGCGTATTCTCGGGCGCGCAGCGCGCCCAAGACGGTATTATGGTCGGTTATGCACAGTACCCGCATGCCCTTTCGGCGTGCTTCGTCCACCACATCCTCCGGTCTGCAAATGGATTCCGGAAAGGTGATGGCCTTGTACTGACCAAATCCAGAATAACGGGTGTGGACGTGCACGTCGGCCTTACTGAGCACGGAGGGATGAACCACACAACACATTTAATTAGTTTCGCACCCAGCAGAAAAAAAGGCATGGGAAGGGGAGCGGCTCAGCCGCTGACCTTGTTCATGTCCTGGCCGCAGCACACCAAGGTGCCGCTGCCGGCCTCCACGACCTTGACCTTGTTCCCGCAGATCTCGCACTCGTAAACCTCGTCGACGTTGGTCATTTTTGCACCTGTCCTGAAAACGCAGCCTTCAGTTCTTAATGCTTTTCGCGATGTCCACGCCGTAGGCGATGCATTTCTCGACGCCTTCCTTCATCGGTGCGAACCTCAGTTCCAGGTCCGGGTAAGGAAGCTCGATCCCTCCGGCCGTCAAGTTCTCCCGGATGGCTTTCGTGGCGCCTCCGCCCCAGCCGTAGCTGCCGAACGCTGCGCCTTTGCGTCCTTTAGGCCTCAGCCCCTTGATGTATGTCGTTATGTCAGCGACCGTTGGGAACATCCCGTTGTTCATGGTGCAAGAGCCGACCACTATGACCTTTGAACGCAATACCTCGCGCATCACCATCGAGCGGTCGGTATAGGTCAGCCTCATCACCACCACCGGTACGCCCTGCGAGCTCACGCCCTCGGCTATGGCCTCGGCCATTTTTTCCGTGGAACCCCACATGGTGTCATAAATTACGAGCACCCGTTCCTCAGAAACTCCCTCGGCCCAACCCACGTACGCCTCCACGATCTCCTTGATGTGGGAGCGCCAGATGAGACCGTGCGATGTGGCCAGCATGTTCAAGGGCAGGTCTTTCACCTTTTCATAGGCCTTCTTGACCTGGTTTCCGAAGGGCATTACGATGTTGGCGTAATACGTCGCCGCCTCTTCCATCAGAACACCAAAGTCGACCTGGTCGTCGAAGCGCTGCGAGCTGCAGAAATGCTGCCCGAAGGCGTCCATGCTGAACAGGATATGATCTTCCTCGTCATAGGTGAACATCGATTCCGGCCAGTGCACCATCGGCGTTTCGATGAAGCGGAGGGTGTGCTTTCCGATGGAGAGCTGCTCTCCGTCCTTGACCTCCCTCATCTTCATCTCTCCGTAGTTTGCGCGCAGCGCCTCCACACCCTTCTTGGAGGAGAGAATCTCCGCTCCGGTAAGGTGCTGGATCATCGGTAGGCCGCTGGCGTGGTCACCTTCGGCGTGATTGGAGACGATGAGGTCGATCTCCTTGGGATCGACGACGGAACGGATGCGCGCCATCATCTCCCCCAGGAAGGGGGTCTTGACCCCGTCGATGAGCACGTTCTTCTCGTCAAGGATGAGATAGGCGTTGTACGAGGTCCCACGCAGGGTGGCGAAACCGTGAAAGTTGCGACCGTTCCAATCGAGGGCCCCGACCCAGTAAATGCCTTTCGCGATCTCTACCGCTTGCATGATGGAACATTAACTATCGCGCGATGATTTATACATTACCGGCAAAGCTTTTTGTGCCGGTCCGAACGATGACCGGGTCGATGCAAGAGGCTCTGCGGTTGGTGGTGGAAGCGCTCAGCGAGGTCATGGGCGATGGGCGCTACACGACGAGGGAGATGGAGGACATGCTGTTCTCCTTCTACGCCTATCGCTGTCCGGACGATCTCTCCCGGTCCCTGAACAAGCTGCGGCTGATGGGCGTGCTTTGCGGCGAGGTGGACCGCGAGCAGGCCTGCTGGGTGTGGTGGATGCCCAATAAGGATCAGCCCGAATAATAGTACTCTCCGCGCTCCTTCTGCTCCCGGTCCAATCGGGAACCGGGCTTGTTGATGCGCGGGCGGTTGGTGTCATTGTCCCTTCTGAACGTGACGTCCACGTCGGCGAGGAAGGTGTTCATCCCCTTCCGCATGTCCAACGGACCCTGGCCCAGGCCTTCCTTACCGGAGGTGCCGCTGAATACCATGATGGAATCGGAGACCATGTCCAGGAAGTAGATGTCGTGGTCTACGACCAAAGCGCTGCGTCCCCGCTTCTCCATGACCCTTCGAACGGTTTTGGCGGCCTCCATGCGCTGATTCGAATCCAGATAGGCCGAGGGCTCGTCCAGTAAGTAAATGTCCGCTTCCCGTGACAGGCACGAAGCGATGGCCACCCTCTGCAGCTCTCCACCGGAAAGGTTCATCACGTTCTTCTCCAGGAGGTTCTTCAACGACAAGGGCCGAGCGATCTCGCTTTGGAAGAAGCCCGACTCGAAGAAGTCCTTCACCGTGGCGTCGAACATCTCCCTCACCGTTCCGTCAAAATCAGGGCTGATGTACTGCGGCTTGTAGCTGACCCTGAAGCTGGTGTCTATCTTCCCGACCGTGGGCTTCTGAACGCCCGCCAGCACCTTCACGAAGGTGGTCTTTCCGATGGCGTTCGGTCCTACCACCCCTACGGTCTCCCCGATCTTGATGGCCCCCGGCTCCACCTTGAGGTGGAACGACGGGTATTGACACTCTATGGCTCCATATTCCAGAAGATCGAACTGCTCCCAGTTGGAGCGTGGCGGCCGGGACTCGAACACTATCTGGGTGTCCCGGAAGCGCATGTTCTCCTCCTTGGCGTAGCCGTCCAAATAAACGTTTATGGCCTGGCGGACCTGCCTCGGCTGGGAGTAGATACCGAAGGCGCCTTCGGAACCGAACACCAGGTAGACGTTCTCCGCCAGAAAGTCCAGGATGGCCAAGTCGTGCTCGATGACGATTACCTGCTTCTCCCTTGCCAATCTCTCGATGATCCGGGCGACCCGCAGTCTCTGGTAAATGTCCAGATACGAGGAAGGTTCGTCGAAGAAGTAGATGTCGGCGTCCTTCATGATCGTGGCGGCTATGGCCACCCTCTGCAGCTCACCGCCGGAAAGCTCGGTCATCTGCCTTCCGATCGCTTCGTCCAGGTCAAGAAGTGATACCGCCTCGTCCATGGACATGCGCCCCTCCACCTTCTTCAGCAGGTCCCGAACGCCACCTTTGAAAACGTTAGGCAGCTTGTCCACGTACTGCGGCTTTATCGAGGTCCGGACCTTTTTATCGTATACGCGCTTCAGATGGTCGTGCATCTCGGTTCCGGCGAAATGCGCAAGCACATCGTCCTTGCTCGGCGGCCTCTCGTAATTACCCAGGTTCGGTATCTCCTCTCCGGAGAGCAGTCGGAAAGAGGTGCTCTTTCCGATACCGTTCGGACCTAGTATCCCGGTCACCACGCCCTCCTTGGGCACCGGCAGTCCGTAAAGGCGGAAGGCGTTCAGACCGTACTGGTGTACGATGTCCTGACGGATCTCGTCCGGCAGCTGGATGATCTTCAGCGCCTCGAACGGGCATTTGTGAACGCAGATGCCGCAGCCGGCGCACAGCTCCTCCGAGATGATCGGGCGGTTGTCCTCTCCCATGACCACCGCCTCCACTCCCGTTCTTACTTTGGGACAGTACCTCAGGCACTCCTGATTGCACTTCTTGAACTGACACCTGTCCCGCAGCAGGACCGCTATGCGCATGACCCCACCTAATGAGAGGGGGCATAAAAAATTAATGGACGGACGCCAGCCCCTTCGAACAAGGGACGGTCATCCGTCCAGGGTGCGGAAGAGCTTTCGTACGCCGTCCATGTAAGCTCCCTTCGAGCTCACGATGCGGGACACGTCCGGCTCGTGCTTCAGAACGCTGGGGTCCATGGGCAGCTCGTGAACGCGATCGAACACGGCCTCCGGGATGTATCTGGCGACCTTCTCCCGGTCCGAGCTCCCTTGGAACTTGTTCAGCACCAGGTCCACCCGGCGCATGCCCAGCTCCCGGGAGAGCTTCTCGATCCTCGCCGCCACCTGCAGCGAGTTGAACGTTGGTTCCGAAACCACGAGCGCCGTTCCGAAACCGTCGGCCACGGTGCGCCCGAACGGCTCCAACCCAGCCTGGGCGTCCATGACTATGAGGTCGTCCTCCCGCGAGTTCAGGAAGCGGACCAGCGCCCCGAGCATCGAATTCTCGGGGCAGAGGCATCCGGTCGAAGCTTGCACCACTCCCCCCATGACCAGCAGGTGCAGGTTCTTCTTGATCTCAACCCCGAAGCGCTCCGCCACGTCCGACACGTCGGGGTTCAGGCCGATGATCCCGCCCCACCCCCCTCCGGGGCGGGCGCCGACCTTCTCCTCAACGTAATCGAGCTCCTGGGTTATCGGGCGTAGTAGCGCGGCCTTCTCCGGCGGATATCCCAGCGAGTACGCCAGGTTCTGCTGGGCGTCCTGATCGACCGCCAGCACTCGACGTCCGTCAGCCGCCCCCAGCAGGCATAGCGCGGCCGATAGGGTGGTCTTGCCGACACCTCCCTTGCCGGCCACCAGTATCCTCTGTCCGCCGTCGTTCCCGGGGTTCCGCCTCAGCTGCCTGGTGATCTCCTTGACGTCCGTCCGGCTCATAGCCCCAGGTCCGCCCGCTTGGTCTCGATGTGGTCGAACAGGATGGCCGCGGCCTTCTTCGGATCGGGTTCCACCCAGAACTTCGCCTTCACGGCTCCCTGGATGTCTTCGGTCAGTAGCTGGATGACGTTCGGGGAGCCGCTTATCTTCGGCATGATGCCGAGGGAGACGCTTATCCCGCTTCCCACGAAGTAGCACCCGATGGACACCGCCTTGGGCGAGTACCATTCTGGCGCGGCTCCGGCCAAAGGCAACTGGTCAATTCTCACGCCCGCCAGGTTAGCCAGCTCCGCCGCCAGCGTCAGTATGCGGGCGTTGTCCACGCAGGAGCCC
>DUJZ01000115.1:2551-10520 GCA_013329565.1 Methanomassiliicoccales archaeon | reverse complement strand
CGGCGGACCGACCCGCATGCCGGTCATCCAGAGGTTCGTGGAAACGGTCGTTGGCAAGAAGATCCAGCGCGGGGTCGACCCGATGGAGTGCGTGGCCATGGGCGCTGCGGTGCAGGCCGCCGTACTATCCGGAGAGGTCAAGGACGTGCTGCNNGATGTGACCCCGCTCTCCCTGGGCATCGAAACGCTAGGCGGAATAGCCACCAAGCTCATCGACAGGAACACGACCATTCCCACCCGCAAGTCGCAGATATTCTCCACCGCTGCCGACGGACAGACCAGCGTGGAGATACACGTCACGCAGGGCGAGAGGCCGATGGCCAAGGACAACACCTCCCTGGGCCGCTTCATGCTCATGGGCATCCCTCCGGCGCCACGCGGCGTGCCGCAGATCGAGGTGGCCTTCGACATTGACGCTAACGGCATCGTTAACGTCAGCGCCAAGGACCTTGGAACTGGAAAAGAGGCAAAGATCACCATAACGGCCAGCACCAAGCTGTCGACGGACGACATAGACAAGATGGTCAAGGAGGCCGAGCGCTTCGCCGAGGACGACCTGAAGAACAAGGAGAAGGTGGAGATCATCAACCAGGCCGATCAGCTTACTTACGCCACCGAGAAGGCGCTGACGGAGCTGGGCGAGCAAGCGTCCAACGAAGAGAGGACCAAGATCGAGGCCCTGATAAACGACGTCCGTGACGAGATCAAGAAGGGCGACGCCGCTACGATCAAGACCAAGATGGAGGCGCTCCAGAAGGAGTTCTACGCCATATCCACACGCATATACCAGAACATGGCGCAGAAGCAGCAAACGGACGGCCAACAGCAAGGTTCCGCCCCCCAGGACGACAACGTGGTCGACGCCGACTACAAGATCGTTGACGACCAGTAGGCGAACCGATGGTCGAGAAGCGCGACTACTACGAGGTGCTTGGCGTCGAACGCCAGGCTGGCGAGGAAGAGATAAAGAAAGCGTACCGCCAGCTGGCCCGCCAGTACCACCCGGACGTCACCAAGGAGGACCCCAAGGTGGCGGAGGAGCGCTTCAAGGAGATCTCCGAGGCGTACGAGGTGCTGATGGACAAGCCCAAGCGCGAGCTGTACGACAAGTACGGTCACGCCGGTGTGAACAGCCAGTTCCAGGGCGGAGGATTCAACTGGAACGACTTCACCCACCAGGGCGACATCCGCGACATTTTCGGTGACGCCGGATTCGGCGGCGGTAACATCTTCGACATGTTCTTCGGCGGCGGGCGCTCCCGAGGACCGCATCAGGGTCAATCCCTGCGCTACGATCTGGACATCACGCTGGAGGAGGCCGCGGAGGGCATGAAGAAGGAGCTTACCCTGCCGCTGACCGTCAAATGCGACGCCTGCGGCGGCACCGGCTCGAAGAGCCGAAAGGAAGAGGTCTGCCAGCAGTGCGGCGGCAAGGGCCAGGTGCAGCGTGTGGAACGGCGTGGTTACTCGCAGTTCATCTCCGTCGGAACGTGCCCGAAGTGCAAAGGCTCCGGCAAGGACATCAAGGACCCCTGCCCGGAGTGCGACGACGGGTGGACGCGCAAGCGGCAGAAGGTATCCCTGGACATTCCGAAAGGGGTGGACACCGGAATGCGCTTGCGCGTCGCTGGAGCTGGCGAGCCGTCCCCCGACGGAGGGCCGCCGGGCGATCTTTTCGTGGTGATCAACGTCAAGGACCATAAGCTGTTCCAGAGGGATGGCGCGGACCTCTATGTGACTCAGGAGATCAGCTTCCCGGAGGCCGCGCTCGGGGCTACCATCGAAGTGCCGACCCTGGGCGGGAAGATGGCCGAAGTGAACATCCCCCCCGGTACGCAGCCGGGGGATGTGCAGCGCTTGAAAGGCCTGGGCATGCCGCGCATGGAAGGTCACGGAAAAGGCGACCTGTACGTCCGCCTGAAGCTGGTGGTGCCGAAGAAGCTCACCGCCGAGCAGAAGGAGCTGTTGCGCAAGTTCGACGGCGGAGACGGCTCGAAGAAAAAGCTCTTTGGCCGAGGCAAGTGAGCCTCAGTACAGGAAGGAGAAAGCCAGGAGTACGTGTACTACCGCGAACAAAGGCACCAGCTTGAACTTCATCTTCCTGGTCTTGTGTCTGAACCAGCTCATTCCGGCCATGGCCCCGAACGGTCCGAACAGCGCCACGAGAAGCAACGACTTCTCGGAGATGCGCCGGTCGCCCTTCCTGGCCATCATCTTGTCGTAGGCGAACATGACCAGGGCCACCAGGTTGATCAGTAGATAGACGCCGGCCAGGAAGGCCATGGACGCATAATCCATGCTCCCTGATGCCGCTCGGCCGGTAAATGGTTTACCCTCGGCCCATGACCCCGAATCGGTCCCACCCCTCGATCAGTTGAGTCACGATGCTCTCGTCCACTGCCAGATCGAAGCGGCCGAAGTATTGGTCTAACGCGCGAATACGCTGTGCAGCGCTCTCTGCACCTCGGTATTACCCACGGTGAATCGCCGCTGCGGTCCACCCTTATCGCCTCCGACAGGTCGATGAACCACGGCCGACCGTCCTTCACCAGTATGTTATAGGGGCTCAGGTCGGTGTGCACCACTCCGGCCTTGCCTGGAGCTATGACACCTTGGATCACCATCTCCAGCATCTCGGCCGGATCGTCGGGCGGACGGTCCTGGAGGCGCGGCTCGGGACCCCGTCCCGATCAAGGTACCTCATGGTCAGCACGTTCTCTCCGCTCGCTAGGCTGGCGCAGGGACTGGCGCTCCGCCCTTCCAGGCCTGCAGCAGCATGTCGAGCTCGTGCGCGGCCAAGCCACCCCGCCGAGCTCAGCTTGATCGGCCGGCCACCCTCGTGGGGCGCCTGGTACGGCCGATACACTTTGACCGCCAGAGGCGCTCCCCGGAGCTCGGCAAGGTACACGCTGGCCTCCTTTCCAGAGGATATCGTCCCCCGGACCCCGGTGGCCAGGCCGTTCTCCGGTATGGACCGGGCCGTCTCGCGATAACCACTCTCGTGGAGGTCTGTGTTCTTGTCCCTGATACGCCAGGTTACGCCGGCGTCCAGATACCAATCGTTGGGCATTTCTTTTTTGAATTTTTATGAGCGTTAGATAGGGAGACGAAGAAGGATGCCCGAGAACCTCGGTACGGCTCCCGGGATCCAGCTGAAGATCGGCGTGGTGGCATCATATCCGGGAACCTCCTGGTCCAACGACCGAGGTTTCCAGGCTCGAAGATGCTAATAAAACTTCTCTGCAGCGGGCATCACGCCATGCTATCCAGTGGCATGAGAAATGATTATGAGGCCATTGGGCATGACTAACGGCTGATTATGGCCATCAGGCTTCCGTCGTTCAGATCGACCCAGGGTTTCGACCGCCGGGTCTGGACGCTCTTCTATGGGCGCATCATCTCCTCGTTGGGCTTTTCAGTGGTGATGCCGTTCCTGTCCATCTATTTGCACAACGAGCTGGGCATCTCCATGACCATCGTGGGCATGGTCCTGCTCATCTCGGCAGTGGTCGGCGCCCTGGGCCAGATAGTGGGCGGAGAACTTGCGGACATCATGGGCCGACGCAAGATCATGATCATCGCCATGGCCGCCCGCAGCACGATGTTCCTCGCATTGGCGTACGTCATATCCGGCGGGGCGGACATCTTCGTGATAACGATAATGGTCTCCCTGAGCAGCCTGGCCGGGTCGTTCTTCGAACCGGCCTCCAGCGCCCTCATAGCGGACGTCGTGGAGCCGAAGAAGCGCCTGGAGGCGTACGGCCTGCTGCGCATAGGTGGGAACATCGGGTGGACGCTCGGACCGCTTCTGGGCGGTCTGCTGTCCATGATCTCCTATCCATTCCTGTTCATCATCAGCGCCGCGGCCACGGGAACGGTTTCCATCATAGTCTTCATGTTCGTGGCCGAGAGCATATCGTCCAGCGCCCGTCGCCAGAAGCTGTCCCTGCGTGACCTGGGCCGGCTTAGGAACGACCACCGTTTCCTGGCCTTCTGCCTCATATCCATCCCGCTGTTCATGATGTTCGGGCAGATGGCCTCGAACTACGCGGTGTTCTCCACCGAGATCATCGGAATCACCAATGCCGAGATCGGCTACATTTACGCGGTCAACGGGCTGATGGTGGTGTTCATGCAGTTCCCCGTCTCCCGTTCCATCAATCATCTGCGCATGACCAAGGCCATGGCCGCCGGCTCCCTGCTCTACGCCATCGGCTACGGCATCGTTGGGCTGACACCGTACATCGGGATGGGGGTGCCGACCTGGCTATTCTCGCCAGGATTCCTGTACCTGGCGATGTGCATGTTCATAGTGACCATGGGCGAGATGATCGTATCTCCGTCCTCCATGACGCTAGTGGCCAAGATGTCCCCCGAGTCGGAACGGGGACGGTACCAGGGGATGTATGGGCTGGTAAGCAACTTCGGCTTCTCCGCCGGACCGTTCTTCGGCGGCCTGCTGTTCGACGTCTTCTACGGGGACCCGATATTCATGTGGGCCGGCATCGGCTCCTTCGGCCTGCTGGCCGCCCTGGGGTTCCTAGGTTTGGGAAGGCGCATTCCCGAGATGACCGACCGGATAGACGAGGACTAGTGCGGCAGATACTGGATCGAACGCATGTCCCCGTCTATGCGGGCCAGCATTCCCATGCCCGCCCGGGGGTCCAGCATGGCGAAGTAGGCCACGATCCCCGAATCGCGAACCATGCGCAGGAGCTCCGTCTCCATCATGGCCTGTGATATCAGCTCCTCATCGGCCAGGCTCTCGAATGAGAAAAGGTAGAGCAGTACGCGTTCCTTCGCTAGGGAAGAGCGCAGGACGTTCAACGCCTCCTCCACCCGCTCCCTGGACATGTTGATCCCTAGGACGATGAACGACTCCCCGCCCGCCGATGAAAGGCGCACGCACTGGAAGGGGGACGAATCCTCGCGGACGCTCAACCCTCTTTCGATCTCCCGGTCCTTAAGCTCCCTCTCGATCAGGTAGGACAGGTATCTGGCAGGGTGTTCCATGGCCAGGTCCGGGAGCTCCTCCTTCAGGAAGTCGCGGCAGGCCAGGACGCACTTGTCCTGTACCAGGTCTGACAGGTCCTTGCCGTTCACGCCCTGCCATTCCAGCCTCGATTATTTCACCGTTGCGCAATCATCCCCGGACCTAACGAAACACGCTCGGGAAGACCAAGGATTATATGCCGCGCGTTCCAGTTAACTCCCGATGAAGGCCGTGGCCGTGGTCACCGAGGACTTCCGCTTCTTCTACGAGGCGGTACGGCTCCTCAAGGAGAAGGACCAGCCTTTCATCTCGCTGGGTTTTTCCGACCCCTTGCCGTTGAACGTGGAGCTGGTGCTCACGACCGAGGGAGAGAGGAAACGTCTGCGCGGGCGCAAGGTCATTGCCAGCGACGACCCGGCCTGGGCGGTAAAGGCCGCGCTCGCTCTTTCAAAAGGCGGTTCCTTCAATAGGATAATCGTAGGAGTGGACCCCGGTCCCCGGCCCGGGATCGCCATCCTGGGCGACGGAAAGGTCCTGCTGACCGATACGCTGCTCTCGCCCGAGGAGGTGGCGCCGGCGATCAGGGACTTCCTCTCCTTCGTCAACACGAACGAGCTCCTGTTGCGCGTAGGTCACGGCGATCCAACCAACCGGGACCGCATCATCAACACGCTCTGGAACGTCACGCGAAACATAGAGATGGTCGACGAGACGTCGACCACCAGGCGTACCGGGCACCCGGACGCCGCGGCGGCCATCGCCCAGAGCCGGGGCGAACTCATGCCTTCGCGTCCGAGGGTCGCCCCCACCCAAGGGGAGGTGAGGGACATCCAGAGGTTGAGCCGCATAGAGAGCGGGGGAGCGATAACCATCAATTCCGCCTTGGCCAGGCAGGTGGCCGTAGGAGCGTTCACGCTGACCGAAGCGATAGAAAAACAGAAAAGGAAAGAGATGGAAAGCTAAAAGTGGCCGGTCAGGCCACTTTTACACAGAGGTCTCAGAGGGCGACCCTTGAGAAGGCCGGCACCCTGGCCAGGATCATGCCCTGTATCTGCACCGGCTCCAACCTTATGGCCAGCTTGAGAGCCTCCTGCATCTTCCACTCGTGCTCGGAGTAGATGGTGAAGAGCGTCTCGCCCTTGTCCACCTTGTTGCCCCCCTTCTTGTTCAGCACCAGCCCGGCGCCCTTGTCCTTCGGCGAGCCGGCGGTGCGGGCTATCCGGACCAGCGCCTTGTTCAGAATATGGCCGACGTACCCGCTATGCTTGGCGATGACGTCCACGCTGTACTGCCCGACCTTGATGTCCTTGGAGGTGATGCCCGGCTTGCCGCCCTGGGCTTCCACGATCTCCTGGAACTTCTTGAGCGCTTTTCCGGATTCCAG
This sequence comes from Methanomassiliicoccales archaeon, assembly GCA_013329565.1. Lineage (GTDB taxonomy): Archaea > Thermoplasmatota > Thermoplasmata > Methanomassiliicoccales > UBA472 > UBA472 > UBA472 sp8940u. The sequence continues at coordinate 4,143 of DUJZ01000115.1, read as the reverse complement.
TATCTGCTTGGCCTTCTCGGCTCCCTGATAATCCCCGCCCATCTCGAACAGCATTCCGCATATGCTGAGCGTCTTCTCGATAACGCTGTTCGGGCCCTTGGCGCCCTCCAGGATCGTCAACGCTTCAATGGACTCCAAGGCCGGACCGATGGCCCGTCCCAGCGGCTGTCCCCCGTAGGTGATTGCGCACTCCACCCGGATGTTCAGCCCCTCGCCCAACTGAATGAAGTCCCGGGCGTAGGCCTTGGCCTCGTCCATGGTCTTGACCTTGGTGCCCTCGCCCATGGGGATATCGATCACCAGATAGTTCGCCCCCACCGCCTTCTTCTTGGCCATCACGGATGCCAGCAGCTGAGCGTGCGGGTCTATGCCCAACGGATATTCCGCCTTGATGATGAGGTCGTCCGCGGGGGCCAGGTTGAGCGAGCCGCCCCAGGCGAGCACACCGCCTACGCGCTCGGTGATCTCCTTGAGCTGCGTCGGCGTCAGGGCCACGTTGGCGAACGTCTCCACGATGTCCGAGGTTCCCGCGGCGCTGCTTATCGCTCGCGATGACGTCTTGGGCATCTTGTATCCTGCGGCGGCCATTATCGGAACGATCAGCAGCGTGATCTTGTTCCCCGGGCACCCGCCGATGCTGTGGTGATCGAAAATCGGGCCGTTGCTGAAGGTTATTATCTCCCCGCCGGCCACCATGGCCTTGGTGAGATCAGCGGTCTCCCGCATGTTCATGCCGTTGATGTACAACGACGTCACGTAAGCTGAAAGCTCGATGTTGGACAGCGCACGGGAGGAGATATCCGCGATGATGGTGGTGATCTCCTCGGTGGTAAGCTCCTGCCCGTTCATCTTCTTCTTGATGAACTCCACGGACTCGGGCTTGCTTGCTGCGGACACTTCCACCAGGTCCCCGTCCTTGGACTCCATGATCTCCTGCGAGGTCCCCATAAGGCCGATCTCCCCCTTCTTGATCACGGTGTCGCTGGTGGTGACGATGGCCACGGTCATCTTTCCTTTCAGAGAGAGCTTGACGCGGTCCTTTTCCCTCAGCCCAAGTTCAGCGCAGTCGAAATCGTGAAGCAAGGCGGTCACTTCGCCGGTGTCCATGTCTATGTGACGGACCTTTAGCTTCATGCCGATCCCCACTTTTCAATGGCCGCAGCCAGCTCGGCGTGGTCCTTGGCGTAAACGTCCAGCGGAACGCCAGCAGCCGCGGCGTCCACCGCCTGGACCATTGCCCGGGCGCCTCCGCGCACCCCGCCGGGGTGTCCGGAGACGCCTCCCCCGGCCTGGATCTGCAGTTCCGTTCCGGCCATCTCCACCAACTTCTTGATCATTCCCGGGTGCACGCCGCCGGAGGCGACGGGCATGACCCTCTTGTACGGAAGCTCGTTCGTCAAGCACATGTCCCGGTTGGCCAGGTCCTCGTGCGCCGCCCCCTTCATCTTGCCCACGCCGAACGTTCCGACGTGCAGGGCGTCGCCGCCGACCATCCTGGCCAGGGTGGCGAACACCTTCATGTTGATGCCGTGGTCCAGGTTGCGGGTCATAGCCCCGTGCATGGTGCGGTGGACGTGTATCGGCAATTTTAT
>DUJZ01000115.1:0-2523 GCA_013329565.1 Methanomassiliicoccales archaeon | reverse complement strand
TCGGCGATGGCGACCACGCGGTCCTCCAGAGGACAGAACCTCTGGTTGCTCAGCGTCTCGTCGTCCTTGCCGTTGGTCAACCCGCCCATACCCGCCTCATAAACGTACTGGGCGGTCTCCTCCGGCGAAAGCCCGATCTTCGGCTTGACGATCGTGCCCACCAGCGGCTTCGTCGGCCGCTTCAGAGTGGAGCGCATTCCGTCGATGCCGAACTTGGGCCCCTTGAACTCCTTCAGGATGCTCTTTGGGAACTTGACGTCCTCCAGGCGGACCGAGTGCAACGCATCCAGACCGAACAGGTTTCCGGCGATGATGCTCAGGATCTGCGGGACACCGCCGATGTCCAGGGAGAAGTCCTCCACCGGGAAGGCGATGGTCGCTACGTTCCCCTCGATCCTGGTCACCTTGCCGCTCCGTTTCAGGAAGTTATCCTCATTCAGAGTGGAGAGCTTGGTCCAGGTCCCGGTGGACTGCTCGGTGGCGATGGCCGCCGCGGCGGTGGTCATCTTCAGGTCGGTGCCGACCTTGTACTTGCACACGACGTGCTTGTCGATGTCGACCGGCGCGTCCAGATGTAGGTATCTCTCTTCGTATTCCATATCATCAATCCTCGTTGAACATGAACTCGTAACCCAGTTCCTTGACGATCACCTGGTAGGCGGCGTAGGGCGGGATGACCCCGATCTCGGTTATGATGGCGTCGATGTACTCCGGCGGGGTGGCGTCGAACACCGGGTTGAAGACCTTGACCTCCGGAGGGACCTCGCCAGGCTTCACGACCTCGGTGGCGTCACGCTCCTCGATCTTCACCATCTCGCCGTAGATGGTTCGCGGCGAGAACTTGAAGGTCTCCGCGCAGACCATGAACGGAACGCGTGCCTCGTCGGCCGCCAAGGCCACCTGCGACGTGCCGATCTTGTTTATCAACGCCCCGTTGGAGGCAATGGTGTCCGCTCCCACCAGCACCAGGTCCATGTCCTTCATCACGTAGCGGACGGCGGAGTCGATGATCATGGTCACCGGTATTCCCAGCTTCGCGAGGTCGTTGGCGGTGAGCACTCCCTGACGCCAGGGGCGAGATTCGGTGCAGAACGCCTCGAAGCGCTTGCCCTGCGCCCAGGCCTCGGCCATCACCGCTATCGCCGCTTTGCTGTTGCAATGGGTCAGGACCTTGTCCCCGTCTTTGATGCGGTTCGCTCCCAACTTCCCGATGGTCTTCAGGGCGTTCCTGGAGCGTTTGACGAAGTGGTCGGCGTTCTTCACCACCATGTTGCGATAGTCATCGGCCGAGGTGAGATCGGGGGTGCCCTTGAAGACGTACTGCACGCCGTTCCAGAGGGATATCGCCGTGGGCCGGGAAGAGATCAGGACGTCACGGGAACGTTCTACACGCGAACGAAGCTCCTTAAGGTCGCTTCCCTGGTAGGCCTCCGCCTCCTCCTTGAGAGCAATGGCCGCCCGCCTGGCTATCTCCGCGGCGCCGCGAATTTCCATGGAGCGAATGCGCTCCGCCACATCATCGGCCGACATACCGTAAGTATCGTTACTACACATTGATAAACGTTCCCCGCCCAGCGTCACAATTTCAAGCGCTCACGGAGCACGTCCCAGGGCATGGCATTGAGCACCAGCTCCGGGGGCACCCAGCCCCGTTTGGCGGTGGCCACGCCGTACAGCATGTGATCCAGCTGCCGGACGTTGTGGGCGTCCGTATCGATGCTGATGGTCACCCCTCTTTCTCTGGCCATGGCGCAGTGCACGTCTTTCAGGTCCAGCCGCTCCGGGAAGGAGTTCACCTCCATCGCCACGCCGTTATCCTTGGCCGCTCGCATAACCTTGTCCACGTCGAAGGAATAACCTTCGCGCTCGCCGATGATGCGTCCTGTCGGATGGGCCAGGATGTTCACGTTCTCGTTCGATACGGCCGTGACCAATCTCTCGGTCATCTCCGCCGGGGTCATCTTGAAGCGGGAGTGCACGGCTGCGACGACGATGTCCAGGTCCTCCAGCAGCTTTGGCGGATAGTCGAGGCCGCCCTTCTCGTCGATCTCCACCTCCGTGCCGACGAGAAGGCGAATTCTAGGATGCGCTTCGTTCACCTTTCGGACCAGCTCCATGCTCTCCAAGAGCCGCTCAGCGCTCAATCCGTTGCCGATGGTCAGGGAACGGCTGTGGTCCGTGATCGCCAGATATTCGTAGCCGCGGGCCTCTGCCGCCATAGCCATAGCTTCGACGGAATCGACCCCGTCACTAGCTTCGGAATGGGTGTGCAGGTCGCCGCAGATGTCGGAGAGCGTCACCACTCTGGGGACCTGTCCTTTCCTGGCCAGGTCCACCTCGCCGCGGTCCTCCCGCATCTCCGGAGGCATCCACTGCATGCCCAGAACCTCGTACACCCCTTCTTCGGTCTCCCCGGCCACCTTCGATCCGTCGGAGAGCCGGAACACACCGTATTCGTTGACCTTGTACCCCAGGTCGTTGGCCAGCGACCTCATCTTCACGTTGTGCTCCTTGGAGCCGGTG
>DUJZ01000170.1 GCA_013329565.1 Methanomassiliicoccales archaeon | reverse complement strand
ATCATAGCCAGATCGTTCATCGAATGCTCTACGAAATTGACGTTCGCCAGGTCTTGGATGACCAAGTTCTTGGGGGGAGTTAGTATTGATAGTTAGGTTCGCAACTATAAACGACGGTCTTTCAGATGCGGCGCAGTTTATTGTATTCCATATTAGCCCTCTGGGCGGTCGTTGCCGGGGGTTTCTTCGGCTTCCTGATCACCGAGAACTACTGGAGCCGGCCACTGGACGCGCTGTACCTCACCGTGATGACAATAACCACCGTCGGGTTCGGTGACATAGTCCCGGTGACCACGGAGGGCAAGCTGGTGGCCGTCGTGGTTGCTGTAGCAGGTATCGCCGCCGGAATATCGACATTGCAGGCGCTGTTCAATCTGGTGGTCAGCAATAACCTCAGGTCGGAGCTGGGATTGCCGCAAAGGAGGATCAGGATGAAGGACCATTACATCATCTGCGGGTATGGGAACGTTGGAAGGGAGGTCGCCGAAAAGCTGAAGGCCAACAAGGAGAGCTTCGTGGTCATAGAGAAGGATCAAGACCGGGTGCAGGACATGGTGGAAAACGGCATCTCTGTGATAAGGGGGGATGCCGAGGACGAGGATACCCTGCTCAAGGCGGAGATAATGAAGGCCAAGGGGCTCATCGCGGCCATGAAGGACCCTCCGAACATGGTGACGGTCATCACCGCCCGCAGCATGAACCCCAACCTGACCATCATAAGCGAGGTGGAGGACGACAAGAACGAGTCCAAGCTGAGGCGAGTGGGGGCCAACGTCACCGTCAACTGCTACCGCATGGGCGCCCAGATCATGGTCGGTAGGGCTAGGAGGAAGGAGAGCGACCCGGTGTGCGGCGTGGACATCAACGGCAAGAACGCCCTGTCACTCCAGCACGAGGGGAACACCTACCACTTCTGCTCCGAGGAATGCATGGCGGCCTTCAAGGCCCACCCCGATCGCTTCATCCAGTGGCTGAAGGCTCTGGATGAAAGCTGTATGATGCCCCCCTGATCAGCGCATCCGGTAATAGACTAAGCCCGACCACATCTTCGGCCAGAAGTAGGTGGACTTCTTGGGCATGCGGCGGTCCATGCGGGCCAGTTCCCATATCTTGTCCACCGAGGGCGACCTCAGCATGACCAGGAGGCGATATCCCTCGGTCACCCTGGCCAACGCCTTGGCGGTGTCATGCTCATAGACCACCTGCGGCTCTTCCTTCCACGGCTCTCCTTTAAGCACCCATTCCTGGCCCACGTAGGAGTCCAATTCCCACATCGGATCGGCCGGCAGATTCCGAGGGGAGGCGACGTACGCCTTTCCGTCGATGACCAGTCCTAAATCCGACGACGGTCGGCCTTCCAGAGCGGAGGCCAGTTCGGAAGGTCCGGGTACCGCCTGCAGTTCGAACCTGCTCTTCACGAACTCCAGGAACCTGTCGGCCGGGACAGGCAGGTCCTTTACGATGCGGTGCGTCGGGAACACCAGTAGTCCAGGGTCGTTGGAGGGCACCAGGGTGGCCAGCACGAACTGTTTTGCCGGTGAATTAGGATTCTCCTGTGCGTAGCGCGAGGACGTCTCGAAGCGGTGATGCCCGTCGGCGATCAGCACGTTCTTCTCCTTCAGCTCCGCGGAGATGGCGGTCACGATCTCCGGTTCGCAGATGCGGAACAGCCAGTGCCGCACGCCCTGGGGGTCGGTGAACTCCAGGACCTTGGTCTCCCGGTCCTCGATCTCATCCTTCAGCTTGGCGGACAGTTCGTCAAAGATCCCGAAGATGGATTCGCANNCCGTCCCCCGCAATAGGTTCAAGCGGTCCTCCTTGACCTGGGGGAAGGTCTCCTCGTGAGGAACGACACCTTCCGCGTAGCCTTTGGCGGCCAGCAATCCGATGATCCCGGTCCTCTGCCAGCAATGCTCCCCCTCGCAGAAGGTCTGCTTGTACGTGTAGAAAGCATCCCTCCGGTCCTGCGCCAGAGCGCCATGCTCTATCCAGGAGCGGAGCGCCGCCCCGGCCGCGGAATAATCCCCATCGATCCCGCCCATGGTGACGTTCGTAACGTTGTAGCGGTTCCCCTTCAGCCTTGCCAGCTCCTCGTCGGAGATGACATCGTAGGGCGGGGAGACGCGATCGATGATCCCCTCGCCGTTCTCCAGGCGAGGGATGTAAGGACGGAACGGACGGAAATCGACCATGACCCGGCAACGCTCTACCTGATAATATCTTTTACAATCACTTCAGCCGGACCAGCTCGTAATCCTTCTTTCCCAGCCCGATGCGCTGCGCGTGGTCCAAGCCGGTCATCCAGTCCGTGTTGGGATGGATCGCCTTGAACTTGTCGCCCTTCTTCCCCTTCACGTCCAGCACACTGCCCTTGGCCACGGACGCTTCGTTGACCAGCGAGACGCAGGCCATGTCCAGGGCCACCGGGTCCTTGGACGCCGCGATCCCGATGTCCGGGACTATGGGAACGTCGTTGAATGGCCAGCAATCGCAGTTCGGCGACACGTCCACGATGAGGGATATGTGGAACGATGGTTTGCCATCGACCACGGCGTACGCGTACTCGGCGATCTTCTTGTTCACGATCTCCGAGGAGCCCTCCATTTCCACCTCCGGCGCTCCGTAACGGCATATCGCCACGCATTGTCCGCAGCCCACGCACAGATCGTCATCGATGACCGCCCTCTTCTTTTCGTTCAATACGATCGCCTTTTCCGGGCAGTTCTTGACGCATTGTCCGCAGCCCACGCATTTCTTGGCGTTCACGGTGGGGTGGGAGGACGCATGCATCTCCATCTTCCCGCAGCGGCTGCCGCTCCCCATGCCCAGGTTCTTGAGGGCCCCTCCGAATCCGGTCAGCTCATGACCTTTGAAATGGCTTAACGAGATCACCACGTCAGCGTCGGCGATGGCGCTTCCGATCTTCGCCGTCCGGCACAGCTCCTTTTCGATGACGATCTCGCGCTGCTCGTTCCCCCACAGTCCGTCGGCGATGATCACGTCGCAGCCTACGGCGATGCGGTTGAAGCCGTTCTCCATCGCGGCGTTCAAATGGTCCACGGCGTTGGCCCTCTTGCCCCTGTACAAGGTGTTGCAATCGGTCAGGAACGGTCTTCCGCCCTTCTCCTTGATCATCCTGACCAGGACCGCGGCGAAGTTCGGGCGTACGAACGCCAGATTACCTGGCTCGCCCATATGAAGTTTGATGGCCACCATTTTCCCGTCCAGGTCCATCTTGTCCAGGCCGGCCTTGCGCAGCAGCTTTTCCATCTTCTGCAGCAGGTTGCTGCCCTGGCAGGTGTGCAGGTCGGTGAAGTAGACCTTGGAGGAAGCCATGCTCTCGAATCGGCATGGACAGATTTAATGATGACCTTGCCTCGGTTCGCCCGTGGCCCGGGCGGTGACCTCTATCCAGTTCAGGTGGTCCATGCCCTTCTGGTCCTTGAAGCGGACCTCCCGGACGTCCGAACGCAGGGTGATGCCGATGGCGCCAGCCCTATCGGCCTTGCCCCAGACGTGCTCCTCCGCCAGCTCCCTAGCTCTGCGGATCGCGTCCTCGGCCCTCCGGAAGTCCTGGGCGTCCCCCCACGGGGTGACCATCTGGAACTGCCCGTCGCTCAACGGCTGGATGCGCAGCGTGAGCGTTTCCGATATTCGCGAGCAGACGGCCCCCACGGCGTTGCCGACCGGTCCTCCCTCGGGGATGACCACCTCCGCGCCGAGAAGCTCGCGCAGCGACGGCATTAGCAATCGTGCCGGTCCTCCTATCCCTACGATCGGCCGGTCCAGCCGGAGGTCGATGCGGAACGCTCCCGGAGAACGTTCACCGGCCATGAGCTGCACCAGGCGGTCAACCGTGGCGTCCTTCGGCAGGTCTCCTATCTCCTCGGCCACCACCTTGCGCACGACCTCTTCCGCAAGTCGTCCGACCATCCGGTGCATGACCCTGGCGCAGTAGGCCTCCACGCTCATCCGGGTGCCTTCCAGGTAATGCTCCACGCCCGCCCGGGACGAGGCATCGTCCCCTATCCGATACAGCCCTTCCAAGTTGAAGATGTCCGTAGGCGTGAGCCCGGTGCGCAGCAGATGTCCGGTGCGCACCATCTCCCTGGCCGTTTCCCTGACCAGGTATAGGTCCGGGAGCGTCGAGCGAAGCTCCTCCTCGTCGCACAATCCCATCTCCTCCACCTTGCGGTATACCAGTAGCCTGTTTCCGGATAGACGTTCCGAACCTCGAGCGGTGACGAAGAAATCAGTTCGCCGCCTCTCCATGATCATGCGCGGCAGGTCCTTCGTGCGTTCCCCGGCAAGAGCCAATGGAAGCACCCTGGCCGGACCGATCTTGAGATCGCCGTGCAGGTCCGAGCCGATCTCCGAATCTCCGCCCAAGCCAACGGTGGTGGCGTCTATGGACCGTACGCGAGTTCGCCACCCACCCAACTGCGCTCCCTCGCGGCCGATGCGAGGGAAGCCGTTGTCGATGTAGGCGATGTCGGTCGACGTCCCGCCCATGTCCACCACCAGGCAGTTGTCCAAACCGGAAAGGCGGGAACCGCCTAGTAGCGAAGCGGCCGGCCCGGAAAGTATGGTCTCCACCGGTCGTTCCCTCGCGGACCTCACGGGCATCACGTTCCCGTCTCCCTTGAGCACGACTATGTTCGCCGTGATGCGCATGGCTTTCAACGAAGACTCGATGCGGTCCAGGAAGTCGGATATCACCGGCAGCAAACGGGCATTGAGCACGGCGGTGACGCTACGCTCTATTACCCCCAGCTCGCCGCTCAGCTCGTAGGCGGCCACCACCGGCATCCCCGTGATCTCCCTTATCATATGGCGGGCCCGGTCCTCGTGGCTTGGCTGGTACACGCTGAACATGGAGGAAACGACGAAAGCGTCCACCTCATCCGACATGGCCTTCACCGTTTCACCCAGCTCTTTCAGATCAAGCGAGTCCAGCTCCCGGCCCTTGCTGTCGTGACCGCCCTTGATGAAGGCGCAGTGCTCCGCCCCCAGGGCCTCCACTTCCTTGGTGTCCCAGCCGATGCCAATGAGGCCGACCCTTCCCCCTCGCGACTCGAGCACGGAGTTGGTGGCCAGGGTGGTCGACAAACCGACCAGTTTGATCTGGGCAGGATCGAACCGTTGCTTCTTCAGGAGGGACCGCACAGAGCTCTCAATTCCGATCGTCAGGTCCTGGGGGGTGGTGGGGCTCTTGCTCCAGGCGATGAGCCCCTTGGTGCCGAGATCGACCATTGCCGCGTCGGTGTACGTTCCTCCGGTGTCGATCCCCAAACCCAGCTCCATGTTCCTCCGGAAGTAATCATCTCTTCCCTAACTTATCAATATCGTCCGCTACGATTTTATAAATCCTGCTATCACTCTTCTCGTTCCAGTTGGGTGTTCACATGAGCGGAGGGCACGTTCGAGAGGACGAGGTCAAGGGATTCCCGGATAAGCTGAGCGCGCTCATGATGGAGCTGCGCGAGCAGTTCGTGGAAAGGGAGGAGGAGATCGCCGGCGCTCTCCTGGCCATGCTGTCCGGGGAGCACGTGCTCTTCATCGGTCCTCCGGGAACGGCCAAGAGCCAGATGGCCAAGGTCATGTGCGAGAGGCTGCGCGGCGGGTCTTTCTACTACTATCTGCTGACCCGCTTCACCTCCCCGGAGGAGGTGTTCGGACCATTATCGCTCAGCTCCCTGCAAAGGGACGAGTTCCGACGCCGTACCGAAGGATACCTCCCGCAGGCCAACATAGCGTTCCTGGATGAGATATTCAAGGCCAACTCGTCGATATTGAACAGCCTGCTGACGATACTGAACGAAAGGCGTTTCCACAACGGCAACGAGGTGGTTGACGTGCCTATACTATCCGTCTACGGAGCATCGAACGAGCTTCCGAACGAGGAGGAGGGGCTGGCGGCGCTGTACGACCGCTTCCTGTACCGGTTCTTCATCACCAACGTCCAGGACGAGGGTAACTTCCTGAAGGTGCTAACGTCGACCAACGGAACGTTGGCCAATACGACCATCGGGCTGGAGGACATCGAGCGCATCAAGAACGACGCTCTATCGGTGAAGGTGGAGGAGGAGGTGCTGCAGGCCTATCTCAGTCTGCGCAAGCACTTCCGGTCCCAGAGCGTGTACATATCCGACCGCCGCTGGAACAAGACCCTGCTGGTGCTGCGCACCGCGGCCTCGGCCATGGGCCGGGAGAATGTGGACCTGACGTTCTTGCCGCTCCTTCAGCATATGTTGTGGGACCGCCCGGAGCAGAAGGAGGGATTGCGCTCATTGCTCATCGATCTCACCAGCAGCGGAGGGGTGGACCTTCGTCGTCTGCAGTCGAGCAGCGAGGAACTGCTATCGCTGTTGGCGAAAGCTAAGCAGCACTCCGCCTCCGATGTGCAATTCCCGAGGCCGGTGTGCTGCTACGATTGCGGTTCGACGTTCATGAGCGCCAAGGAGCTCTGCCGGCACGGCGAGTCCTTCCCCAAGCATCTGTACATGGACCCCTACGCCAGGGAGGCCCAGGGAGTGAACCCCTCCTACCGCAAGTTCGATCTGCCGGAACTGATGCACGTGCTGGAGAACGTCCGCGGCTGGAAGGTGACCTGTCTTCGTGGCGGGGCCGAGCAGCGGCTGTACGCCCGGGAGCTGCAGGAGCTGCGTTCCATCTACGAAAAGGTTAGAGGCGCGCACGATATGGAAAGGGACGAGCTGCGCAAACGGCTGGACGGAAACATCTGGCTGAGCAAGAGGGACCGCCAGGACATCCTGGCCAGGCAGGACCGCCGCCTGGAGTCGATGGCCGAGATCGAGCGTTCCCTGAAGGAAGTGGAAGCCGAGCTCAAGGGGTGATCCGACGTTGATGACCGGCCTTATCCGTGAATTGTTGGAGAGGCCGGAGGTCCAGGCGATCTTGATGGCGCCAAGCCCGGTGCCCCTGGACCAGAGGGAGTCGGCCGCGGCGCTCATGGCCGCTGATCTGATCGGAGATGTCCAGAGCGTTGAGCCTCTCGACGTGACCACCATGGTCATCCATTCCCTGTTCCAGAGCAGGGCCTGGATGGACGCCAGGAAGTTCGCCGGGGACCGTCCTGACCTGATACCGGAGCTATTGGCGCTGGCGCTCCCTCAAGTTCTCAGCGCAATGGAGAACGGCCTGGCCGGACTGGATTGGAGCGAGCTGTCCGAGGAGGAGCGGCGCAGCACCGAGGACCTTCTGGAGGCGCTGCTGAACCCCGACGGACGAGAGGGAAAGGAGATCGAGCTGGACGAGCGCCAGAGGGAAGCGTTGATGCTGGTCCTCAGAATGCTGGTAAGGTCCCTGGACCGCATCATTACGCCGCTAATCGACAGACTGCGGAAGGACGCCGAAGTGCTTCTTCGCCTGGAGGAGATGCTTCCCGGACAAGGCTGGGACCTGCACCGGGTGGGTTTGCACCGGGCGAAGCTAGGGAACCTGGAACGATACGCGTCTTTGCTTCGAAAGCATAAGGACGTCGATCGTCTGAAGGAAATGCTGGGAAGGGTGGAGGGGGACAGGGACAGGAAAGCGTCATCCGACTCCCATTCGTTCACGGAAACGCACTCCTTGATCTTCTCTGGTGATGTGCAGCGCATGCTGCCCCAGGAGATGGTCAACCTGGCCGATGAACGGTTGAAGCTGCTCTTCTACGCCCGGATGTGCGAGCGGCGCCTGCTCACTTACCAACTGCGAGGAAAAGAGTTCCGGGACGGGGAGAGGAAGAGGGGCGGCCCGGTGGTGGCGCTGCTCGATTCTTCCGGATCGATGAGCGGCGAGCCGGAGCTGGCGGCGAAAGCGCTGTTGTTGGCGTTGTCAAGGCGATTGTCCGAGGAACGGCGTCCGCTGCGCGCCCTGATGTTCTCGGTGGACGTGGAGGCTTACGATCTATACGACCCAAGCGGCCGGTCGCAGTTCCTGGAGTTCCTGTGCCAGACGTTCGGCGGAGGCACAGATTACGACGTCGCGCTCCGCCAGGGCATCAAGAGCCTGAGCGAACCGGAATGGCAGGGGGCGGACATTCTCTTCATAACGGACGGTCTGGCTAGAATAAAGGACCGGGGCTGCCTGCACGACTGGAACTGCCTGAAGGAAAAGCAGGGTTGCCGCATCTTCACCGTGCTGGTCGGTGGAACCGAGCCTGGCGGTCTGCAGAGGATATCCGACCAGGTGTTCCTGATGACCAGGCAGGGCGAGTGGTCAGGCGGGTCCCTCCTGCAGGAGTTCAGTCCTCAGCCGCGCTCGGCCGGCTCCTGCTGGGTCACGCAGTGAATGCCTCCGTAGCCGTAGACCAGCTCCCGAGCGACGATGGGGACGATCTCCCGTCCCGGGAAGTGCGAGGACATGATGTCCACGGCCGCCTTGTCCATGGGGTCCTCGAACACCGGTAAAAGAACCACCTTGTTGCCGATGTAGAAGTTGGCGTAGCTGGCCGGAAGGTTCCGTTCCTCTTCCTCAAGGTACAGCGGCTCGGGCATGGGGAGGCGCTGCAGTTCCAGTCCGAAGCGGTCCTTGGCC
>DUJZ01000033.1 GCA_013329565.1 Methanomassiliicoccales archaeon | reverse complement strand
GAGGAGCAGCGCCTGGACGGGGTGGTCGCCCGCGGAATTACCGGCACCGGAACGGTAGCGGCCATGGCCATCGGCCTGGAGACCGGTGTGATCAAACTGCCCTACATAGACACCACTGACCGCAAGATACACCTCACCAACGGCATCTACTTCGGCGAGGAGGACGTACGGGAGGCGGGAAAGGCCATCGGGGCCATCCGAGCCGGGCACCGCACTCTGATCGAAGAGGTCGGCGTTGATGACGCGGAGATCAGGACCATGTACATGGCCGGAGCGTCCGGTACGTACGTCGACCCGATCAAGGCGCAGACCGTCGGGCTCATCCCGAGGGTCCTGGAGAAAACGGTACAGGCAGGAAACACCTCGCTGATGATGTCCTACGACATCCTGGTGGACGACGACGGCCTGGACAAGATGCAGGACGTGGCCAACGCCATATCGAGCAAGCATATCATGTTCGCCACCAGCAAGGTGTTCGAGGACATATACGTCAACGAGCTCGCCTACTGGACGGAGGGCATGTCCATGGACATGTACAACGAGATGGTCCAGTACGCCGGCTTACGCCCGCTGCCCGATATCGTCCGCCCGAAGGAGATAGTCCGCCTCGTGCTGTCGGATATCCCGGTCATCGGCGCCCGCGGCCTGAAGACCTTGGACGATGTCGGCGTGTATCTCATGGGCTCGTTCGAGGGCTGCATCGGCTGCAAGAAGTGCCAGAAGGAATGCCCGGAATGCGCCTTGCAGGTGTCCACCATCTCCGACAAGAAATACCAGATCAGGATAAACACCGAGCATTGCCTGGGAACCGCCTGCAAGAACTGCCAGTCCGTGTGCCCCGAGAGCGTCTTTAACTTCTCCGGGCTCAAGATAGTCAGGAAAGGAGAAGCTTAATTGCGCCTCACCTGCCTGGTCGACGATAATTCGGGCACAGCAAACCCCTTAAGTTCCGTTTCCAAGGCCCCCGGCGACTTTCTGGCCGAGCACGGGCTTTCCATTTTGATCGAGACCGACCGCGGGAAAAAGGTCCTGCTCGACACCGGTTCTTCGGAACAGACGTTCCTGCACAACCTGGGCCTGGTCGGACTAAGGCCTAGGGACATCGACCTGGTCTTCGTATCTCATGGACATTACGACCATCTGGGCGCCTTGCCGCTTCTGCTCAGGGAGGGGGTTCCAGTGCACACCCATCCCTTGACGTTCCAGGGCCGGCGTTTCGTGGAAACGTCCGGCGTCCGCAAGCAGATAGGGCCGTCGGCCGAACTGCTCTCCCTTCTGAAGGATCACCCTCCGGTATACGACGGCCGACCCAAGGAGCTGGTCGCCGGGGTAAGCACCTCCGGGGAGATATTCCGAAGGACGGACTTCGAAAAGCCAGCCTCCTTCCTGATCGAGCGGGAGGGCGAGACGGCGCAGGACATCATAAAGGAGGAGCAGGCGCTGTGCGTATCCACCCGGAACGGCCTGGTGGTGCTCACCGGCTGCGGTCATCCGGGCATCGTGAACATCCTCACCCAGGTGCGCATGCATACCGGACGGAAGCTGCTCATGGCCGCCGGAGGGTTCCACATGTGGAAGGCGGAAACCGATGTTCTTCTGAAGACCATGGACGGGGTGAAGCGGGCGGGAGTGAACAAGGTGGCTCCGCTGCACTGCACCGGGTTCGCGGCGACCAAGCTGTTCTCTGACCGCTTCCCCGGATTCCTGTTGTTGGGTACGGGATGTTCGATGGAGATCTAGAGATCCCGCGCCGCCTGCTCCATCATCTTGTCCGCGAACGACGCCACCGGCATGGTGCGCTTGGCATACTCCAACGGACCGTAGACGACGTAGTCCGCTCCGGCCATTATGCTGATGGCCACCGCCGAGGCGTCCACGCTCCTCCTCGCCTCCTTGGGGTCCTCCAGATCATCCAGCCGCAGGCACTCCACGGCGTTGTGAAGGGCGCAACCGGTAGGCAAACCCCACTTGGCCTTGGCCACCAGTATGGACCTGAGAGCAGATCCAGCGCTAAGGTCGGGAGAGGTGACCGCGGTGTCGATGAGCAGGTTCTTTATCCCCAGCTCCTCCGCCGCCGGGACCAGCCCCTTAGGGATGAGATCGTCCCCGCTCTCCAGCATGTATATCCTTCCCTTGACATCGTCCCCGCGGGGATTGAACGCTAGGACGACCGCGTTGACCGGAGGACAGGATCGGAGCGCCTCGGTCTCCTCCTCCGAAAGACCGGCGTTGATGGTGTTGTAGACCACCCTGTCCAGTACTCCCATCTCCTGCGCGCTTCTCAGGAATGAAAGCCGCACCTCGGCGCTGCCGGAATCGGCGAACAGCGGTCCGGGAACCCTGTCGCACACCGCTTCCAGGTACGCGCGGGCAGATTCGCAGCTTTCAGAATATAGCATCAGGCCGGAGGGGCAGCCGCATTTTGATATCGTTCCAAGATAACTGTCCAGCCTCTCGTTCAGCTTCTCACGGTCCAACGTCCCCTGGCGGGGGTCGAGGACCACCGAATGCCTCGGATAGAAAAGGGAGCCGACCAGCATGGTCCGCCTCTTGCCCGGCTGACCTCCGACCTTCACGCCCCCGATGCAGAATTCCCGCTGCGCGGTTTGGAACTTGTACATGTCAGAACCCCGTTAGATAGGAACGCAATTTCAATGCCAGCTCGATGGACGGAACGGTGAGGATCCTGCCCTGAAGGGGCTCGAGCACCACACCGAACTCCTGGTCCAATAATACCATCCCCATGTCCGTGTTCAGCCCGTCCGAGGGAAGGCGCAGCATGGGGGTGATGAAGTCGTCCGAGGCCAGGTGAAGCTGTTTGGCCACGCTTCCCCCTTCTCCGGCGAACGCTTTGGAGCGGACGAACACGGCCTCCCCGGGGTAAGGTACGTACGTCCTCTCAGCCAGCTCCCTCAACTTTCTCTCCAGCCGGTCACGGTTGTCCGCGTCGAACTCGTATATCGGGTCGTAGGCGGCTATCTCCTGCGCCGGCGAGCCGTCCATGACATCCACCAGCTCCACCTGTTCGCGGAACCTTTCAATGGCCTCCGGCGACAGGTCGCACAGGAACGGGATGGCCGACCGTGTGTTCCGGATGCGCCGGTGCTCGTCCACTCCGTTCTTCATCAAAGCGTGGATGGCCTCGCCTGGAAAATGTCCGAACTCCTCCTTTCCGCAGATCACCAACACTCTGATCCTGGGATTGGAGATGACGTTGGCGATGACCCTTTCCAGACCGATGTTCTCCGTCTTCAGGATGCCTTTGATGCAGTACAGCTCCCGCGGGACCTCCACCGCACCCCGGCCGACGATGAGCACCGCCACAGGCGAAGCTTCGTTGCCCAGGACGTAGTCACCACTGGCCATAGGCCATGTGTTCGTTTCCGCCATTGCCATTCCCCTTGTGTATTCAATTTCAAT
Source organism: Methanomassiliicoccales archaeon (assembly GCA_013329565.1). Lineage (GTDB taxonomy): Archaea > Thermoplasmatota > Thermoplasmata > Methanomassiliicoccales > UBA472 > UBA472 > UBA472 sp8940u. Next base: position 11,015 of record DUJZ01000033.1, on the reverse strand, counting down.
AATATATAAAAAGTGCCATGGCCAGGTAGTACCTGTTAACCTCTTTTTGTCAGACAAAGATCAATTTCAGCGTTATGGGGACAACCGATATATACCGCCCTTTTTGTAACACGCGACAGGAAGGGATAGAATGGGCGTATCAATAGCCATTTGCGAAGTGGACAGCGACAGTGCGTTATGCAAGATCGGGAAGACCACCCTGTTGAAGGTCAACCTGAAGGACGTCTCCGGCTTCGAGGACCTGGCCGAGTTCGACCTGGTGGTGCCGATAAACCAGGCCAAGCTGCTCATGGGCGCGGACTGGGAAGCGTTCCTCAAGCGGAACCGTCTGGACCCGGAGATGGAGACGCTGTACCTGGAGAAGGTCAAGAACGAAGGGGACCGCCAGCTGCTGACCGCCGAGAGCCAGAAGCTTTACACCGGATGGATATCCGTGGACAAGGTGCCCGCCGACCGGATGAACGCTCTGATGCAGAAGGCCGGCAAGGACGACCGGCTCACCGGCTGGGACATGCTTTCCTTCGATGAGATGTCCGCCACCTGCCTGAAGTGCCCGCTTTCCTGGGACGAGGGGAGGGGCTGCATGGGTACTTTCGGACCGGAGAACAGCGCGCTGCCCGGGATCGCTCAGAAGTACAACTGCGCCATGGTCGCCAGCGTTCCGTCGTCCGTGGAGAGCAAGAAAATATTCTCCGTGGAGGACGCCAACAAGCTCCTGGAGGAGGTAAAGCTGCTCAGGGAGAAGCTTCCGGACGAGGGAAAGGTGATGGTCCGCCGCTACTCCGGGGTGCTGGACCGCCTGGAGAAGATGGGAAACGTCTGCCTCACCTACAAGACCCGGTTCTACTTCCTGTAGACCGAAACCCTTTTTTTCCCCATCTGCCTTCTTTTTCTGAACTGAGATGAGGGGCGACGATACCAAACTGAACTGCATGGACTGCGACACAGGACTTTTCCCAAGCGAAAGCGAGAAGCTGCTGGTCAACGGGCAGCTGATCGAGATCGTCGGCCTGGACGAGATCATGGAACAGGTCCGCAAGCTCAAGATGCCGCAGCGAAAGCTTGTGGCCGACGAGCTTCTGGCCCGGGCGAAGGAACGCAGGGCCGTTCCGGAAGGGTCCGAGAAGCTGTACCGCGACGCGCTGATGGACGAGTACGACCGGCGCTATCTCACCGTGATGTGATCATTCCGTCACGCGCAGATTCAGGTTCAGGCTCTGCACCTCGTTCTCCACCGCTCTGATCATCCTATCCTCAGCGGAGGTGCCGGTGTAATCGAGCATCGACGACGGGGCGAAGGGAAGCGCGGGGGCGCCGTCCTTGTAGAGCAGGAACCACAGCTTGTAATTGCCATCGATGGTGATATTGAACTCGTAGGACAGCTCCCATTGAGACTGCCATTCCCCTTCCAGATCGACGTCGGTGTGATCCAACGTGACGTTGAAGGCATCGAAGAAGTACATGGCATGAACTTGCGTTGCGTTGTCCACGAAGCTCATGTTCACCAGCCAAAGTTCGACCGTGTACTCCACCGTGCGATGCTCGTGATTAGCTATCCCGATAATGACCGAGGCGTCCTGCCCCACGGTCAGGTTCCTGGGATATCCGGTGGCATTGCCGCCCGGGCCGAGTATGTAGAACTCGGTGAAGCTCTCCCCCTGGCGGGGAACGGCGACCACGTAGACGAGAGCGATCACCGATGAGAGGATCGATATCACCAGGACGATCGTCAGCAGCTTGTCAACGCCCTTCTCGGCCTTGAACTGGGTTGAATACTTCTTCCAAACGACGGCGGGGTCGAAGGGAAGGTACGGAGCCTCGGCCTTTTCGCGGCGATAAAGCCCGCCGACGCTCAGGGCCACGTTCAGCGCGGCCAAGGAGAACAGTATCGGTGCTAGGCGTATCCCGAAAGGCGTATAGTTGAGGCCGAAGCCGACCAGCGGAGATATGGCGATGCTCAGGCCGAAAGATAGTGCCACACGTTCAATGATCTCCAGGTCCTTGCTCTCCGGGAAGAGAACCGAGAGCGCGGAATATCCCGGGAAGAACAGGATGAACGGCAGCCCGATGATTATGCGTAGCGCGCTGTCCGGAAGGGCGTATATCACCAATATTAGTATTAGGGAAAGGATCCCGATGGACCAGAGGTCCCAATCCCTCCTGGGCTGCGCTCTCATCCCTAACGGGGAGCGAATGAGCGTATTTATCGGTTTGCGGCAGTCTCGCATAATTGATCAGTTATTAATAATTCCAGCTTCGTTACACGCTCGCCATGGCGCTATGCGAGCTTTTCGACCTGGAGGAACTCCGGCTGCTGGAGAACAACCTGGAGGACCTGGGGAACGAGATATTCCTGGCTCAGATGCTGCGCGGATCCGATGAGGTCCGCCTGCTGATATCCAGCGACGAAACGCCTTTGGCCATGGCAAGGGAGGACGGCGGCTGGAAGGCGGTCAGCTTCCTCTGGAAGGAGCCGTCGGACGAGCTGATCGAGATGCTTCCCGGACTGGACATAAGCGTGTACACCTGCGATACCGAAACGTACCGCGAGGCGGTTTACGACCATTTCGCCCGGAAGATCATGAACGAGGTGGAGCCGGCCTTGGACGATGTTCCCGTTGATCGTGTAAAAAAGGTCTCCAACCTGGTGTGGAAGGAATGGGACTTCAGGCCCGGCGATCTTTGCTACGATTGCTGCTGCGGGTCCGGTGTCGGCAGTTTAGCACTGACCAAGGTAGGATTGCGCCCCTTCGCATTCGATATTGATGCGGCGCTTCTTAGCCGCGGCTTGCGATCGGGCCGCCTGCAGGCCTGGAGCACTGCTCAACTGGATGCCACCAAGGCCTCGCAATATCTGGAAAGAGCGCCTTTCGCCCTCATGCTGATGGCCGGGGACATCAATGTAGGGAACACCTGGATATGGCAGAGGATATTCGAGCAGGTGCTGCTGATCGCCGACCAGGTCATGGTCACCGTGGGATCCCAGGAGGAGGCTGACACGCTCAGGTCATGGGCCGAGGCCAAGGGCCGGTCGCCCAAGGTGTTCGAGAACGAGCGGGACCCGTTCTATGACCGATGGGTGTGTTCCGTTCGATGAACCGCTAAGGAAAGATACCAACCATTAACTACGTTAACATCGATTTTCTATCAGGTGTTAAAATGACCGATTACGCCAACTGTTCTCGCATCATCATGGATGTCCTGGAGCTGTCGACCGAACCCGTGGCGGTCACTCTGGTGAAGAAAGGCCAGCCGTTGCCCGATGGCTACCAGGTCCCGGAGAAGAACATCCGGCATTGTCAGTCCATCATGCGGGCCAGGCGGGGCGAGAAGTTGTTACTGACGGGAGAGAAACATGCCTGCCACGTCGGAGCATCCGCCCTGGGCATCGTCCCCATTCCCGACAAGGTGCGATCGGGGGAGTTCCATTACAACCTGGGCATGTTCGATAGTGTCGAGGCCGCCAAAAAGATGATCGACGAGCGCCCCCAGCTGGACTGCGGGAGCGTCATCGCCACGGCCATATCCCCACTGAGCAAGGCGGAGCTGGCACCGGACGTGGTGGTGGTGACCGGAACGCCCGAGCAGATGTATTGGCTTCTTCCGGTAGCGGCCAGGTTCTTCGAGGGCGGGAAGATCACGGTGGAACTGGAACCTTTCCAGGCCAGCTGCGCCTACTCCACCGTATACCCGTACATTCACGACGCCATCAGCATGTCCATAGGATGCTACGGCTGCCGAAAGGCCACCGACCTGGAGACGACCGAGATGATGGTCGGGATACCGGCGACCAAGCTGGAGGCGGTGGTGCAGGTCCTGCAGAAGATCAAGCCGGTCCGGGAGAAGGGCAAGATCAAAAGCGGCTGAATCCAAACTCTTTTACAAAATATTTTTTAATTTCATTACATTTTTGAAACAAAGTTCAATATAATAGCGTTGCCAATGGTCAATATGCAATTTATTTGCAGTGTTTACCATGGACCTCATCGACCTAGAGATACTCAGGATGTTGAGGAAGAACGCCCGGGCGAACCTGGGGACCATCGGGGATCAGCTCGGGGTGTCCAAGGCCACGGTCAGTCGGCGCATCTCCCGCCTAGAGGATGACGGGTACGTCAACGCCTACACCATGCAGGTGAACACCGGAAAATTGGGCCTGATGCGCGCCCTGATCGGGCTCCAGGTGGTCGGTTCTCCGCTGAGCACGGTGATCGACGAGCTGAAGAAGTTCCCCGGCATCCAGTACGCCTACAAGGTGTTCGGGGACCACTCCCTCATATGCGAGGTCTACGCGAGCAGCGTGGACAGCTTGTACGACCTGATACAGGACAAGATCGTCAACATTCCGAACGTGCAGAGGGTGGAGGTCGACATCCTTATCGAACGGATCCCGATCAACGAGGACGCCATCTTCGATCTGGCCCTGCCGTTGGCAGAGAGCGAAGGGTCCCGGGACTGACCACGCAAAAGCTTTTTGATTCCTCGGAGGTTCTTCCCACCCATGGAACTCCACCCTGTTCCCAAGACGTACACCAAGGACGGTCACCGGGCGATCAGCCCCAGGGCCACCCTGAGACGGGTAGAGCCGCTGCTCCCCGCGGCCGGAATAACCCGTGTGGCGGACATCACCGATCTGGACCGCATCGGCATTCCGGTGTTCTCCAGCATCCGCCCCGGGGCGAAGGAGGGAGCGATATCCATCTACAACGGCAAGGGCGCCAGCCGGGAACAGGCCCGCGTGTCAGCGATCATGGAAGCCATGGAACGCTACTCGGCCGAACCGAAGGACGAGAAGGTCCGGCGGGACCTCATGGAGAACATGATGGCCTCCGAGAACGCCGTCGACCCCCGCTCGCTGATACTTCCTCAGATGATCAACGTCCATGTCAACTTCCATCCCATCGCCTGGGTGAAGGGGTACGACCTCATCGAGGGTGAGGACATCTGGGTGCCGGCCGGGGCGGTGTACCATCCTTACGGATCGAACAAGGACCTCCAGCTCTTCAGGAGCAACACGAACGGCCTGGCGTCCGGCAACAACCTCGAAGAGGCGATACTGCACGCCATGTGCGAGGTCGTGGAACGAGACGCCTGGTCTATATGCGAGGCCAGACGGAAACCCCGCGGCGAGATCGTCGTCGGGGACGATTGCCCGGTGGTGAGCGACCTTCTGGACAAGTTCAGGAAGCAAGGCGTCGAAGTGCATCTCAAGGACCTCACCAGTGATGTCGGCATTCCGACCATCGCCGCGGCAGCGGACGACGTGAGGATGAAGGACCCCGCCCTGCTGAACCTGGGAGTGGGAGCTCACCTGAGCCCAAGGGTGGCGGCGATCCGAGCGCTGACCGAGGTCGCTCAGAGCCGCTGCACACAGATACACGGCGCCCGCGAGGACACCACCAAGGCCGACCTGAATCGCACGCTTGGATATGAGCGAATGAAGGCCATGAACTCCATGTACTTCTCCCCTTCCGAGGGGGTCAGCATCTCCGACTTCCCGGAGTTCGACACCAAGGACCTCCTGGAGGACATCGAGGTGGTCCTGGACCATCTGATGGAACGCGGTTTCGAGAAGGTCATCGTGGTGGAGCTCACCAGACCGGAGCTTGGCGTTCCAGTCGTGCGCGTGATCATACCTGGGATGGAGATATACGCCATGGACATGGACCGCCTGGGACCGAGGCTGGTGGCATGAGGCCGGTTATCTATCTGGGGCCGAGCCTCCCTCTCGCCGAGGCCAAGGATATCCTGGACGCAGATTACCGTCCGCCAGTCAAGCGGGGGGACCTGCAGCGTCTGGAAGGCGTTGAGCTAGTAGGCATTATCGACGGCGTTTTTCTGCAAAGCTGCTCGGTCGGCCACCGGGAGATACTTTCGCTACTGAACCGCAAGGTGAAGGTGGTCGGCGGAGGAAGCATGGGGGCGCTCCGCGCCGCCGAGATGGGTCATTACGGAATGATCGGCGTGGGACAAATCTTCAAAATGTACGCCAGCGAGGAGGTGCAGGGGGACGACGAGGTGGCGTTGGTCTTCGACCCGGAGACCATGGAGCCATTGTCCGAGCCGCTGGTTAATCTGCGGGTCCTTCTGGACGCGGCCTGGATGGCTGATGTGATAGATACGGCGCAGAGGGCCGGGATATTGAGCGAGATGCGATCGATCTATTATCCCCGTAGGACGGTCCCAGCCTTCCTCGAGGTTGCTCGCCGGAGATTGGGCAAAAGCCATTTCGAGGAATTTGACCGGTTTTTTGCGGATAATTACCGAGATATTAAAAAGGAGGACGCGATAACCGTGCTCAAATTCATCAAGGACGCCTGCGAGCAGCCATATAAATTATTATAATGCTCGTTGAAAATAAATTAAAAATGAAAAGCACTGTTATATTCAATAAAAAAAATATTAAAAAAATTTAGGACGTTAAAACTCGACGGTTTTTGTCTGGGGTGAGACAAAAATTAAGCTATTGTTTAACATGGATGGACTATCCATCCATCATCAAGCTTATATTCTAACTATACATTGTCGAGTCCGCAAGGGGTACCGGTTTTCTCAAGATTGATGCAAGTCTGCTTGAGGGGACCGAGCTATTGAAAGGAGGTAAAAAATGGCAAAATACAAGGACAAGGTGGACTTGTATGACGACAGAGGCAAACTAATCGAGAAAGACGTGCCTCTCGACGCATTGAGTCCGTTAAACAACGCCGCCATTAAGCGAACCATATCTCTGACCAAGAGAACGATCGCTGTCAACCTCGAGGGTATTGAGAAAGGTCTCAAGACCGGAGCGGTTGGCGGATTGAACGTTCCAGGCAGGGTTCTGGACCTCGCTGTAGTGGCGAACGCTGACAAATTGAAGAAGAGGATCGCTGACATCGTCAAGGTCGCCAAGGACGACGACACTGAGGTTCAGTTGAAGGATGCTGGTAAGAGGATGGTCGTCACCGTTCCGTCCGTTAGGATAGAGGCCGGTGCCGAGTACACCACTGGATTTACCACCGTTGCTGCCGCCGTGACCGAGGCGATCATCGACCAGTTCGACGTGAACATGTTCGAGGCCTCCATGGTCAAGGCCGCTGTCTGGGGCAGATACCCGCAGACCATCAACATGCTGGGATCCAACCTGAGGTCCATTCTCGATGTCCCGCAGCTGAACGAGGGTACTGGATATGCCCTTAGGAACATCATGGCCAACCACATAGTCATGCTGACTGGAAGGAACGCCATGAACGCCGCCGCTCTCTCCTCGATCTACGAGACCGCCGCCGCCTACGAGATGGGTGACGCGATCGGTAACTTCGAGAGACAGCACCTGTTGTCCCTGGCCTATCAGGGCCTGAACGCCAACAACATGGTCTACAGCTGGGTCAAGGAGAACGGCAAGACCGGCACCGTCGGTGACGTCGTCGCTTCCGTCGTTGGCCGCGCCCTGGATGACAAGGTCATCAAGAAGGGAAAGAAGTTCCCCTCTGGATTCGTTGAGTATGTCACGACCGACTACCCGCTGTGGAACGCCTACGTGTCTGCTGGTATGCTCGCCGCGATCTGTGTGAACATCGGTGCCGCAAGGGCCGCTCAGGGTGTTCCGTCCACCATTCTGTACTACAACGACCTGGTGGAGCACGAGACCAGCCTGCCCGGTGTAGACTACGGCAGGGCCATGGGTACTTCCGTCGGTATGTCCTTCTTCAGCCACTCCATCTATGGCGGTGGCGGTCCGGGACTGTTCCACGGAAACCACGTGGTCACCAGGCATGCAAAGGGAACTGTTAACCCCGTCATCGCTGCTGGATGCGCTCTGGATGCTGGTACTCAGTACTTCAGCGCTGAGAACACCTCCTTGGTGTTCAAGGAGATCTTCGGCGATATCGCGGAGTTCAAGAGCCCCATGAAGACGGTCGGCAAGGAGGCCAAGAAGCTGAAGGAGCTGGGCTGAAAATGAGTACGCTTACCTCTGAAGGAGTCCCGCTACCCGAGATCCAGATCTTCCCGGAGAGGCTGCTGTCCGCGTCCACCACGGAAGCGTTGCTGAACAAGCTGTACACCGTGAAGAACGTAAGGCAGATCAATATCCAGGGCGAAGGCCTGCCATCGATCATGAAGGCCGGCCCCGGTACTGGAGATCCGGTAAATCACCCGGAACGGAGGATGATCAAGGTCAGAGGGGAGGACATCGAGCTTACGGTACAGGTCGGTCGCATTTTCGTTGAGATATGTGACATCGACTTCGTCCCGCAGGCTCTGAAGGAAGTTGAGGAGATATGCAAGGAATTACTGCCCTTCAACTTCACCCTGGAGGTAGGTCGCTACAACAAGTTCCAGGCCACTACTTCAGACTACAAGAAAGGATTGGTGAAATAACATGGCTAAGACAAAGTACAAGGCACAATTTTATCCTGGCAACACCCTGCCCGCCAAGAACCGCAGACGGTTCATGGACCCTAGCGTTAAGCTGGAGAAGCTGCGCGACGTTCCGATGGACGACGTGGTCAAGATCTTGGGACACAGGGTCCCCGGTTCCGACTACGCAACCATCCACCCGCCGCTGGCCGAGGGTAGCGAGCCCGACTGCCCGATCAGGGCGTTGGTCGAGCCAAGTGATGGTGCGAAGAAGGGAGACAGGATCAGGTACGTTCAGTTCACTGACTCCGTATACTGGGCCCCCATCGTTCCGTACGTGAGGGCGCAGATGTACATGTGGAGATTCAGGGGGATCGACACTGGTACCCTGTCCGGAAGGCAGATCATCGAGATGAGGGAGAGGGACGTTGAAAAGGTCGCCAAGGAACTCATCGATGGCGAGACCTTTGATTCCGCTAGGACCGGCATCAGGGGAGCCACCGTGCACGGACACGCCGTCAGGCTGGACGAGAACGGATTGATGTTCGATGCCTGGCAGAGGTTCCGGTGGAACGCTAAGAAGGGCGAGGTGGAGTACGTGAAGGACCAGGTCGGTGTCCCGTTGGACAAGCCGGTCCCGGTCGGAAAGCCGATGCCCGAGAAGTGGTTGAAGGAGCACACCACCATGTTCCGCGCCGATGGCGTGGACATGAGGGACGACGAGGAGGTCATGAGACAGAACCTCAGGATACACACCCTCAGGTCCAAGTGCGGCTTCAAACCCTTCGATGTCAAGGAGGACTAAATATGGCGAAGGAAAAGGACAAGATGTTCATCGCCGCCATGCACAAGAAGTTCAAGGAGGACCCCACGGAGGTCCGCTCCAAGCACTATTCCTACGGAGGCTGGAGACAGTCGAAGAGGAAGCGGGAGTGGGTTGAGCAGTCCAACAGGATTGCCAAGGCCCGTGGGATCCCCATGATGAACCAGGATGTTGGTGTGGCTCTGGGCCAGCGTGTCTTGATGCCCTACCAGCTGTCCCACACGGACATCTATGGCGAGGCCGATGACCTGCACTGGGTCAACAACGCTGCCATGCAGCAGTGCTGGGACGACATACGCAGGACCGTCATCGTCGGTCTGGATGTCGCCCACAACGTTATAGAGAAGAGGCTGTCGAAGGAGGTCACCCCCGAGACCATAAACCGCTACCTGGAAGCTGTCAACCACACCATGCCAGGCGGCGCAGTGGTTCAGGAGCACATGGCCGAGCTTTGCCCTGAGATGGTGAAGGACTCCTACGTCAAGGTGTTCTCTGGCGACGACGAGTTGATCGACGAGATCGACAAGTGCTTCGTCATCGACATCAACAAGGAGTTCCCCGCGGACCAGGCCAAGCAGCTGAAGGCCGCTGTCGGCAAGAAGCTGTGGCAGGTCGTCCGTGTTCCGTCCATCGTCGGACGCGTGTGCGATGGTGGTACGATCTCCAGGCACTCTGCGATGCAGATCTCCATGGCCTTCATCACCGCGTACCGGCTGGCTGCCGGTGAAGCCGCTATCGCCGACTTCGCCTTCGCCGCCAAGCACGCCGCAGTGGTGGAAATGGGTACCATGATGCCCGCCAGGAGGGCCAGGGGCCCCAACGAGCCCGGTGGAATTCCGTTCGGTGTTATGGCCGATATGGTCCAGAGCACCAGGACCAAGCCGGACGACCCCGCCAGGTCATCTCTGGAAGCTGTCGCCATGGGAGCAGTGATATTGGACCAGATATACCTCGGATCATACATGTCCGGAGGGGTCGGGTTCACTCAGTACGCCACCGCCGCCTACACCGACAACATCCTGGAGGACTACACCTACTGGGCAGTGGACCACATCAAGGACAAGTACGGCGGGTTCTGCAAGAGCAAGCCGTCCTCTGAGCTCATCGAGAAGCTCGGGTCCGAGATCAACTCCTACGCCCTGGAGATGTACGAGCGCTACCCGGCCGCCATGGAATCCCACTTCGGTGGGTCCCAGAGGGCGACCGTCGCCGCTGCCGCCACCGGTATCGGTGTCGCGATGGCCACTGGTAACGCCAACGCAGGTGTCAACGGATGGTACCTCTCTATGTACCAGCACCGTGAGAGGCTTGGAAGGCTCGGGTTCTACGGATACGACCTGCAGGACATGTGCGGTGCCGCCAACTCGTTCTCCTACCGGAGCGACGAGGGTCTGCCGCACGAGCTGCGCGGTCCGAACTTCCCGAACTACGCCATGAACGTTGGTCACCTGAGCGGATACTGCGGTATCGCCATGGCCCCCCACGCCGCTCGCGGAGACGCCTATGTGTGCAGTCCCCTCATAAAGATCGCATTCGCCGACAAGAACCTCCCGTTCGATTTCGCGAACATAACCAAGGAGTTCGGTCGCGGCTGCCTGAGGGAGTTCGTGCCCATGGGTGAGAGGACCGCCATCATCCCCGCTAAGTAAGGTGTCCAATGCAAGTAGGAGATATCGCGAAGTACAGGGTCACCGGGACGGTGGGAAAGGTACTGGAAGTGCGAGAGCGCGACGGGGTGGAATGGGCTCTGCTCGACACCTACAGCCTCTGGTACGTCACCAGTTTCCTGGACCCCGCGTCGGCGGACGAGTACAAGCGGACCTCCTACAAGGAGAGGACCCGGACGGTGGTG
>DUJZ01000130.1 GCA_013329565.1 Methanomassiliicoccales archaeon | reverse complement strand
ACCGTAGACGGTCTCGGTTGGGTAGACGACCAGCCTGCCGAAACGCAGGGTGGACAGGATGTGTTCCAGATCATGCTTGGACATGCCGACCTCGGCGCCCTTTACCTCCTTGCATTTAATTATGTCCATTCAAGATTCTCCCAGATATTTTAACGCCTCTTCCAATATCCCAGACGCACCGTTCTGGCTGAAATCGCCGTGCCCGGGATAAATCTCCTGGGGGGCCAGGGATAAAAGCTTTTTGACCGAACCTGCGAGCTGCTCGAAGTTCCCGCTGGGCAGGTCCCAGCGGCCGACCCCCCCGACGAACACCGTATCCCCTGGCAGCAGGACCTTGCCTTCCCTGTCGTATAGGGATATCCCGCCCGAGGTGTGTCCAGGCGTGTGGACGACCTCGTAGCTTGATTCCCCGGTGGTCAGGACCTGTCCTTCCCTAAGTTCGGTGACCTCCACCGGCTGGGTGTGTATTCCGAACATGTAGGAGAGGGTCTGGCGCGGGTCCCCTTCTCTCACGGCCGGGGCATCCAGAGGATGTATGAGCACCTCGGCACCCAGTTCCTTGGCCAGTGCCGCAGCCCCGCCGGTGTGATCGTAATGACGGTGCGTCAGCACTATACGGCGCACCTTACCCTTCTTGACAAGGGATGACAACCATTTGAGAATGTCCTGATGATGCATGCCAGTACCGGCATCGACGAGGATGGGATCCTCACCGGTCAGAAGGTACACGTTGGAATCAAAGTCCATACCAGCGAGACATCTGACAGCCATCAACTTTCGATAAAATATGTTCGTATATAAACTTTTGAACTTCAGCATCCAGATTTATTTTCTTGTCTGTTCGAACAAGTCAAATATATCTCGAAGGACCATAGATGAACGGTGATGGGATGAACTTGTTGGAGCATGAGGCGAAGGATCACTTTAGACGCTACAGGATATCCACGCCCCGAGGCTTGTTCCATCGGGACATGACAGGAATTGCTGGCTCGCTCGCCAATCTGGGATTTCCCTTGATCGTGAAGGCCCAGACCACCGTGGGAGGACGGGGGAAGGCGGGAGGTATACACACCGCGATGCATGCCCAGGAGGCCCTGGAGGCCTGCGAGAGGATATTGGGCATGCACGTGGCTGGAATGAAGGTGCACGGAGTACTTTTGGAAGAGATGATCGACGCACCCAGGGAGATCTACCTGGCCATCACCATCGATCAACCTTCCCGCTGTCCGCTGCTGCTCGCTGGTTGCGCGGGAGGCATGGACGTGGAAAGCATGCCACCTCAGACCATAAGGAGATGGACCCTGGACCCCATGTTGCCCCTCTCGGACGACGTCCTTGACCAGGCTTCGCAATTCCTGTTGCGGGGAGGTCTGGGGACCAATGAGGTCAGATCGACCATAGGGGCCATGTGGAGGCTCTTCCGGAACATGGACTGCGAGCTGGTCGAGATCAACCCGCTGATGATCACCGATTCCGGGAAGGCCATCGCCGCGGATGCCAAAGTGTCCATCGATGACGATTCCCTTTTCCGTCATGTTGAGCTCCTAGACCGGTCCGGCCGCGACCTGACCGATCTGGAAAAGATGGCCAAGGAAAGGGGATTCAACCTGGTCGAGCTACCAGGAGACATAGGGGTCCTGGCCAACGGGGCCGGCCTGACCCTGGCCGCCCTGGACACCCTGCAGAGATACGGGGGAAGTGGAGGGACATTTCTGGACCTGGGAGGAACGGACGACCCCGACCGGATCTCCGAGGCTCTGGGATTGCTCTCTTACGACCTGGCCAGAGGAAGGATACGGTCCCTCCTGGTCTGCATATTCGGAGGGATCACCAGATGCGACACCGTGGCCGACGCCATGATGCACACCATAATCGACAGGAACGTGAAAGCTAGAACGGTGGTGCGGCTGCGCGGTAACAACGAGGAAGAGGCGGTCCAGATGCTCCGCCTGGCCAATTTCAACGTTCAAACAGACCTAGATGAAGCGTGCCAGCAGGCGGTGAAGGTGAGAACATGAAAGGCGGATCTCTTCTGACCGAACACCGGGTCCTGGTCCAGGGGATCACCGGGAAGCAAGGCCAACACCACACCGCCCAGATGCTGGAATACGGTACCAAGATAGTGGGGGGCGTCACCCCTGGAAAAGGAGGTCGCATCGTTCATGGCGTTCCTGTCTTCAACGACGTCCAAAGAGCCGTCGAGCGAACGGGAGCGACCGCCAGCGTGGTCTTCGTCCCGGCGGCGAACCTGGAGCAGGCGGTGGTGGAGGGGATCGAGGCTGGCCTGGAGACCATGGTGATAATCACCGAACGAACGCCGCTCCATGACGCCATGCACATACTTGCCTTGGCCAGGAGGAGAGGTGTCGACGTACTGGGACCGAACTGCCCCGGACTGTGCCTGGTCGGGCATAGCAAGGTCGGCATCATGCCCAACCGCATTTTCCGAGAGGGCGATCTGGCGGTCGTATCGCGCAGTGGCACCCTGACCTACGAGGTGGTGCATGCGTTGAGCTCCGCTGGCCTGGGGCAGAGCGTCGTGCTGGGGTTGGGCGGAGACAGATTACTGGGAACCGACATGCGCGAGGCGGTGGAGATGGTTCTGGAGAAGAGACCATCCGGAGTGGTCATGATCGGGGAGATCGGCGGCCAGATGGAAGAGGAGGCCTCACTGCTGATCAAGGAGCTGGGGGTGGAGAACGTCTTCGCCTATGTGGCCGGGGTGTCCGCACCGCCGGCCAGACGCATGGGGCATGCCGGGGCGATCGTGTCCAGGGGCACCGGCGGCGCCTGGGATAAGATCCAGGCGTTGGAAGCGTCCGGAGTGGCCGTGGGCCGGTCCCTGGGAGGGCTGGTGGAGCTGATATCCAATCGCGTCAGTGAGTGAAGCCCCTCTTTTGTCATCAATATACATAATATAGGCAGGGCAGAAAGCCTTATTAGCAGATAGTGCCTAGATAATGAATACCGGCGATGATGGCGGTAGCAACCTACAACTGGCTGCGATAAGAAACCGTTATATAATGGAACTGTAGTAGCCGGTTCCACTCGCGAAGTAGGCGAGTGTGGAAGCATGAACATACGGGAAAACTCGTATGGGTAATGCTTAAATATACCCTCAATTATTGGGGGACTCACGCGTTCCAGCCATGTGTTGGAACGAAGTGAGAAGTGCTCATGCACCCGGAGAGCTACCCTCTTCGGGGAAGCGGAGGAGAGTCCTGGGAATTTGGAAGAGGTCCCCGGTGATTCGTTGATACCAATCATACGCAACCTGGACGTTTGTTAAGCCGACAATGCATAGCGGCGTTTGCTACGCCGACTGGGGAATGGCTCGGTTCGGGTGCCGAAGAAGGTCGTGCCAAGCTGCGATAAGCATCGGGTAGGTGCAAGGAGCCTATGATCCGATGATGACCTAATGCGACTTCGTAATCTTCGGATTGTTCCGTAAGGAACGGGAACGCGGGGGATCGAAACATCCTAGTACCCGCAGGAAAAGAAATCAATAGAGATACCGTGAGTAAAGGCGATCGAAAACGGTACAGGGCAAACCGAATCCCCATTAGTAATAATGGGGAAATGTGGTGTTATGGGCCCGGTTACATCCTTAAGACAAACCAGAGATCTGCTGGAACGCAGTACCATAGAGGGTGATAGTCCCGTA
>DUJZ01000086.1 GCA_013329565.1 Methanomassiliicoccales archaeon | reverse complement strand
CACCAAAGCCATGCCATCGCTGTCTTTTACACCTTTTCCCCGCCCCTCTGAAAATGGGACGGTCCTACAAGGTCTGCGCCATTCTCGATCCCGTTCCTGGACGTCGCGAACGTCCCCACCCGCCACGCCCTCCTGAACGTCCGAAAGATATAAAAAGAGGGAATCAATCAACTGGTTCGCCTAAATAGCATTACTGGTGAATTTCATGACCAATGAATCTTCGACCGCAAAGGTCTCCAAGGGTGACATCGTCCACGTTGAATACAACGCCTACCTCGCCGAGGGCGGCATGCTCTTCGACACGACCAACGCTGACAAGGCCAAGGAGGCCGAGATCTTCAACGAGAACCTGACCTACAAGCCCCTGCCCCTGCTGGTCGGTGGCGGAAGGGTCTTCCCCGGTCTGGACGAGGCCTTGGCCGAGGCCAAGGTCGGAGAGCTGACCACCGTGGAGATTCCTGCGGAGAAGGCCGCCGGCGCCCGGGACCCCAAGCTGGTCGAGAACATCGCCCTGCGCGAGTTCTTCCGCCAGGAGATACGCCCTGAGATCGGCATGGAGGTCAACATGAAGAACCGTGCGGGCACCGTGGTCGCCGTGACCAACAGGATGGTCCGCGTGGACTTCAACCGCCGCTTCGCCGGCGCCGCCCTGAGGTACGAGTTCACCGTGCTTGACAAGGTCGAGGGAGACGAGGCCAAGATCATGGCCATCTGCGAGATGGACTATGGCACCGCCGAGGGCTTCCGCGCCACCGTCGCCGATGACAGGATCGTTCTGTACCTGCCGGACGTCTGCAAGTACGATCAGAAGTGGCTGCTCACCAAGTACAAGATCGTCGCCGATATACGCGAAGTCTTCGGAGAGGTCAACGTCGAGCTTGTGGAGGAGTACCTCAAGAAGGAGGAAAAGCCTGCCGAGGAAGCTCCAGCCGCTCCCGCCGACGAGAAGGCCCCAGAGGAGCTCTAAACCCCTTACATCTGAAACATTTTAAATATCTTATTTCTAATCAACGGAACGCACGGGCGGGTGGCCTAGTCTGGATATGGCAGCAGCCTCCTAAGCTGCAGGTCGGGGGTTCGAATCCCCTCCCGCTCGCTTTCTTTTCCCCAAGCCGTCATCGAAGGGTGTGAGACGATCATTCACGAATGAGCCAGACCTGGGATCGCGGAACGGCGAACTCCATGCCGTTCTCTTTGAACACGCTCACCAGGTTCTTACGATACTCCGTTCGGGCCAGGTGCCGGTTGGCCACATCGTCTATCCATATGAAGATCGTCAGAAGCATGCGCCCGTCCTTTATCTCCGATACTCGAACCACAGGCGCCTGTGCGCCCTGCAGTATCTGCGGGGTGCGCCGGGAGGCTTCCATCATCAGTTCCTCGACCGCTCGGGGGTCCTTGTCGGACGGCACCCTGACCTTCACGTTGGACTTCCACCTGAGATCAGGGGCGTTCATGTTGACGATGACCCGGCTCTCGATGAGGGCGTTAGGGACTATGACCTGCTCGTAGCTGTCCAGGTCCAGGAACTTGGTCGTCAGCAGTCCCACATCCAGCACCTGGGCGGTGTGTCCATCGCTCAATGGCACCCGGTCCCCTTTCTTGAAGGGGCGGTCGAAGATCAGCTGAAGGCCCGCAAACATGTTGCTCAGGGCGTTCTGGGTAGCGTAACCTACCACCAATCCCAGGAACCCGATGCCCAGGATCATGTTCCCCAGGTTCACGCCCAGAAGTCCGGCGATGACGAATATGGCGACCACGGGAATGACCACCTTGCCCAGCAGCGATACCGCGTCCACAAGCAGGTCCTTGGCGCCATCCTTGCGGTCAGCGCATTTCTCCCTGTCGTAGCAGGCCACGACCTTCACCAGTATGCGGTAGGCAACGATGGAGGCGATGATCGTAAGGATGACCATGTACGTCAGCTCGAGGTCGGTGACCATGGAGGGTGTCAGTTCCAATATCCCCAGTGAGGATATTGCCCCATAGGCGATGATGAGCAAGGTGAGCGGAAGCCTGAGCACCTCGATAGCGATGTCGTCCCACCTGCTATCGGTCTTCCCGGTCAAACGATGAACGGTCGGCCCAACCACCTTCATGACTGCCAGACCTATCGTCACCCAGATCAGCACGCTCAGCCCGAAGGCACCCCAAGGACCGTCCAATGGCTCGGGCAGGAAGTTCTCCCACACCCCCATGATACGGTTCTCCCGGTCGAGGTGGCCATAGAGAGACTCGGCCCTCAGAACGATCTGGTGCTCCACCTCTCCGGACTCGTAGGTGATCATATCGGTAATTTTGAAAACGATGTCCAGCGGCACCACGTCGGTGTACATGTCGATGCCCGCGGATAAGTTAAGGTAGAAGCTGCACCCGCCACCTCCCTCGATCACCGCATAGCTCGGCTCCAGGGTCCAGGTTATGCGTTCTGGGACAGCAGATAGCAGCTCTGGAATGACCAAGAGACGAGCCGTCCCGTTGTTGTAGGCGACCCATTCGAAAGAGATGCTCGTTCCAGCTTCCAAAGTGAGATCGTCGCTCACTTGGAAGACCGAGACACCACCAGGGGCGGACATGGCGGTTGGGCTGATGCATATCAGGAAAATTGCCGCGAGCAGCACCAGGCAACGACCGAAACCCCTGCGTGACATGACCGAATCCCTCCATGCCCCGTGAGGATAAAACTTTTGCCTCAGAGGACCAGGTGCTCGCCAGGTACCAGTACCTTGACCGAGAACTTTTCGCCAGGGGCGGCCGATTCCAACGCTTCGCGATCGACCGCAATGCTATTCCAGGTGTCGTAATGCATCGGGACCATGATGCGGGCGCGCAGGAGCCGCATGGCCTTGGCCGCCTCGCTCACCCCCATGGTGTAGGTGCCGCCAACCGGAAGGAGCGCCACGTCGATTTCGGCGTCATCCGCCACCAGGCTCAGATCGCTGAACAGGGCGGTGTCCCCGGCATGGAACACGGTCCTTCCGCCCATCCTGATGAGAAAGGAGCAAGGTTCCCCACCGTAACGGCCGTCTTCGAAGGACGAGGAGTGAACCGCCGGAAAGATCTTCACCACGCAGAACGGCAGATGGACCACTCCCCCGATGTTGCCCTGTAAAACCTTCGCTCCACTCTCTTCCAGAAAATCGTTTATCTCAGAGACGGAGAGCACGGGGCAGCCGAAGCGCTTGGATAGATCCAGGGTATCTCCCAGATGGTCATGATGGGCGTGGGTCACCAGGATGAGGTCCGGTCTCACCAGGGTTGCCGACGGCGGGGCCTTTGGGTTGTCCGATAGGAACGGGTCCACGAGCACCTCCTTTCCCCCGTCACGGATGGCGAATGCCGAGTGTCCTAGGTATTCGATTTCTGTCATACTACCTCATCTCCCCTGGCGGCTCTTCAACCTTTCCTGGACCGCCTCGCCGCGCAGCTCCCGGAGGGCGTCTGAGGCTATCCACCTCGATGCCCGGTCGCCCTTGACCAGGATCCTTTCGGCTGCGCCTATCGCCATCCCGTTCAAATGTAAATTCCTCTTCCCTATCTGCCGCAAGGCCCAGTTGACCGCCTTGCGCACGTAGTCGCGGTCGTCATCGCTCTCTTCGACCACCGCCTCAAGGAGGAGCAAGAGGTCCTCGTCACCGAGCTTCTTCCCGTGCACGGCCAGGGCGGCCATGGTGGCGAAGCCAGCTCTCTTCTGAAACTCATCCTCCCTTCCCGACCATTCCAGCGCTTTCCGCATGGCCATCGGTGTACGGCTGAAGAGATTGGAGCAGCACTGGTCGCAGACGTCCCAGGAATCAAGGCCCCGTACCATCTCCTCCATCTGTTCCTCGATGAGGATATGCGGGTCCGCCAGGAGGCTGGCCATTATCCGCGCTTCGTGGACGCCAGAACGCCAGAGTTCCATCGCCAGGATATGGTCCTTACCAAGGCTCTTCGCCAAGGCCCTCATCTCCGGCATGCTCACGCCTAAAGCGTCGTTGACCTTTATTCCGTACCTGGACATCCCCTCCAGCCGGGTGCGGTCGGAGATCGATTCCAGGCGGGCGAGGACCTCTTCTGCGTCCATTGAAAAGGATAAAGGAAGAGAAAAGATAAAAAGGGGAGGCCCTGGGGGCGCATCAGGGCATCCCCATGTTGGTCTCGCCGGTCCTGATCTTTATCACCTCCTCCACCGGTGACACGAATATCTTCCCGTCTCCGATCTCTCCGGTCCTGGCCTTCTCGATCACGATGTCGATGACTTTCTTGGCGTCCTCGTCCCTGACCAC
>DUJZ01000143.1:559-3666 GCA_013329565.1 Methanomassiliicoccales archaeon | reverse complement strand
GCTACGAGGTATTGGTGAACACCGCCATGCCCGACACCGAGGAGAACCGCGACCGACTGGTCCAGTTCATAGCCCAGGAGATAGTCTCCGATACGCGCATACCGCACGCTGACGCTTCGGCCATCGAGGCGATCATGAAAGAATCAAGAGCCAGGGCAGCGAAGGTCGACGGCATCAACAACGCCCTGACGCTCCGCTTGAGGGAGCTCGGCGGACTCATCCGAGCCGCAGGGGACCTGGCGGTGGGAGAGAACGCCGAACTGATCACCGCCGCGCACATCTCCAAGGCGGTGGAGCGGAGCAAGAGCGCCGAGGAGCAGATCAAGGACCGTTACGGCTCTTACACGAAGGGGCTCGGCACGGACATATCCTCGGCGCAGAAGGAGAAGTCACCTTACTACTTCTGGAACCAGACCAAGGACTCCATGTTCCACTAGAGATAGCGAAGGAAGAGTATCCCGTCCTCACCATCGGAGTAGTATTTTGGAACGCGTCGGACGGTGAAGAAGCCGAGCCGCTGATAGAAGCGCTGCGCGGCGAAGTTGCTGGCCCTCACTTCCAAGGAGACCTGTCGCACGCCCTTCTTGCCGCATTCCCGGAAGAACTCCTGGGTGAGCAGTGTCCCGAGACCGGCGCCCCGGTAATTGCGCTCCACGGCGAGCATGAGCACCCTGGCGTGCTGCACGCCGCTCATCACCCCGAAGACGAAGGCGACCACCCTTCCCATGTCCTCGATGACCAACAGCCCGTCAGGCCAGAAAGGCACCAGCTGCGTGAATATGCTGGGGTCGTAGCGCTCGTGAAGTGCGTCCGAGGCGACCTGCCAAACGTCGACCAGGTCCCGGTTGTGGAAATGGCGGATCTGCAACGCCGCCGAATCCCGTTCGCCTAACTAAAACCTTCTGGTCCGCCTCGCGATCAGGATGAGCGAGAGCAGCAGGGGGAGCGGAGCGTAAAGAAGCCAGGGGAGGGTTCCGTTCGAGGGGGCGTTCACCACCACCGTGACGTTGTCCACGGCTACGTTGCCTAGGGAGTCCTCCACCCGGAGCGCGATGTCGTGCTCCCCTTCCCCCAGGGTCACCGCGTGCATCGGACCCTGGAGATCGGCATTGCCGTCTCCATCCACGTCCCAGGTTATTTTAGCAACCCCGGACGGGTCGTGGCAACCGGTGGCGTCCAGGACTATCGGCTCGCCTGCCCTGGCCTCGAGGTAACGCCATGGAAGCACTATCGTTGGAGGAACGGCATCCCCCATCCAATCCTCATCGAACCACTTGACGAAAACATCGGCAAGCTCGGAGGAGCTGAGGATCACGGCCATCTCCCGGTTGCGTTCCATGGAGCCGTCCACCCAGTTGGCGCTGCCCACCACGACCGTATCGTCAACGATCACCCCCTTGTTGTGCAACCGTCCGAAAGGGGCGCTATCGTCTGTCAAACGGCATTCCAGGTCCCAATTATTATCGTCCGCTCTCTGATCGAGGACCTCGGCCACCAGGGTGTTGCCTTCCTCAGTGCCGAGACCGGAATCGAGCTGAATTCGAACGCTGACGCCCCGTTCGGCCGCAGAGGAGAGGGCGGAGATGATCAGTGAATCATCGAGCCATGACTCGTCGATGCGCATCTGCTGCACCAGTATGCGCTCCTGGGCCCCGGATATCATCTCCACCAAGGCGTCCTGGACGTTGAAGGGAGAGGTCGCCAAGGACGCTGTCGCGGAATATGTTCGGGGAGCTGGAGGCATCGTGCCGAGCAACCGGCCGGGACCTCCGTCCTCCCTGACCAGACTGGTGTTCAATGGAAAGATGTCAACCCCTTTGGCGGCGAGGTCCATCTGGAACACCTCCTCGGCATACGAGCATATCTGCCTCCCTTCCACGACGGCAGCCCAGCCGCGGTTGCTGCTGAAACTGGAATCGGCCATGTTCTCCGAGGCGACGAAAAGCCGCTGGCGATCGAACAGGGCGTACTTGGCGTGCAGATAGTCGTAACGACGGAACGATTCCCCGGAGCGCATCGTCCATACGTCGATCCCGGAATCCTGCAGATAGTATGCCAGGGCCGCCCCGTTATCGGATACCCCGCCCACCGGCCTTCCCTCCAATAGCACCGTCACATTCAATCCGCGGGCGGACGCCCCCGCGAGATGGCGAGCCAATGTCCAGTTCTCCATCAGGTAGCAGGCCAGCTCGATGCTCTCCCGTGACCCATCGATCTGCCTCACCAGCTCGGGCAGGGCATCGTCCGGGTAAAGGAGCGGAACGACCTCCACTGGGAAGGAAGGAGCGGTTACGGAGAACAGTCCGGGAACGACCGTGCCCCAACTCTCTGGACCCTTCCCGGGACCGCTCCTGACCATGACGCTGCCTTTCTTAAGAACGGCCGGCGGACCGGTCCAGGGTGCCTGCGGCTCGACGTTGCCGTAGCAGACCAGGTCCATCATTGTCCCGTTCGCATCGAACAGGTATACCTGATCCCCGGCGTCGGCGAGCTTCAGACTGCCCTTCCGGATCACCTCGGACGCATCGTTCGAGACGCAGGCTTCTTCTGGATACAGTTCCCGGAAGAACGAGCCCGGGGCGCTCCAGGTGACGCTGCCGCCGGTCGGGATTATGAAAGATGTATTGAAGGTCGCGCTGCCCTCGCCGTCGCTGAGCCGCCAGCTTTTGACGTCGATGGGAGCTCCGTGATTGGTCAGCGAAATGAACTCGCCGGGATAGGATGCGCACACCCGGGAGACGACGACGCCAGGAACCTCGCCTGGATCGGAAGCGATCTCTGGAATCGCCGGGATCATCAGAAGAACTACCAGGACCAGTACTATCGTCGGAATGGCGCGCACTCTGATGATGTGTATGAGAAAGGAAAAACGGTTATGCGATGCAATAAGCCTTCAGAGGGCGGAGACCAGGTCCTGCAAAGCTGCTTTAACGTCCTTGGCCTTGACCACGCCGGACGCCATAAGCACTCCCGACGCTCCGAGGTCCAGCGCGGCCCGGACGTCCTTGCCGCTCTTTACTCCGGCACCGCACAGCACTTTCACGTTCGGATCGACCGCCCTGACCATCTCCACGGTACGGGAAACGATGGTGGGATCGGCGGTGGTC
>DUJZ01000143.1:0-521 GCA_013329565.1 Methanomassiliicoccales archaeon | reverse complement strand
TCACGCCTATAAGCTCAGGCGGCTCAACGGCGATGAAGTCCGGGGATAAGGCGGCCATCGCGGCGGACGTTTCGGCGGTGTCGGTGCAGACGACGCTGACCAGCCCCAACTTCCGGCAGGCCTCTATCACCGCAGCAATGTCCTGCGGGGGCATGCGGTGCTCGGCGTGGTTGATCAGTGCGCCTTTCGCTCCGGCGGCCTTCGCGCTCTGCGGCGAGACGTAGCCGGTGATGGAGCCGGGTGACTTATTGTCCACGTGCTGCGAGAAGACCGGAACGGTGACCGCGGAGGCCACCTTGGAAAGCTCGACCATCGGAGGGCAGACGACTATGCTCGCCTTCCTGACCAGGGCCACGGACTCGCATTCCTTGGCCAGTCGAACTGCTCCGGGTCCCTCCACCTCGGAGTAGACCTTGAAGTTGACGATTATGACCGGCGTGCGGAGATCAGTCAATCTTCTCCATCCTGTCCTTCAGCTTGCCGAGGACGGCCGGTCGGGTGGTGTACTCCATCTCTTCCGG
>DUJZ01000113.1 GCA_013329565.1 Methanomassiliicoccales archaeon | reverse complement strand
TCTCGATGCTCACGATCATTATAGGTCCTCCTTAGGTGTGCTCCGTTCCCCTGGTCCGTCTCCACTCCTCGATGGGCACGGAGAACTTTTTCTCCACCTGTTCACGGTACGTCGGTCCACTGTTGTAAGCGCAGAAGGGGATTATCCTTCCGTCAGGCACCACATAATGGATGGCGCAGCGCTTGACCCTTTCTATGTCGTAGTTGTAAAGGTCCTGGAAGTGCATGCCGCCGATCATCATCATCTTCCAGGAGAACTTGGCCAGCGACTCCTTGGACTTGTCGTTCATGAGCGAGCCCAGCAGCTTCAGGAAGGTGTTCATGTCCAGGCCTTCGGGCATCTTATCCTCGTGCGTGTACTTCTTGAGGATGGAGTACACCTTGACCTTGCTGGGGAACTTCAGCTTGGCGATTTCCACCTTCTTGGACAGCTCGTACAGTTCCTTGAAGAGCGGCTCGACGTCCACGAAGGAGGTCAACGGAACGACGTGCCCCGTGTCCTGGACGAACACATAGGTGGCGAGGCCGCAATGGGGGTGCGTGGTGAAGGTGACCTTCGGTTCACCGCCGAAGGCCGAGGCCAGGGTGGAAAGCGGTACGACGCTAGGGACCGGGAACCAGTCGCTCTTCTTGATCTGGCCGTTGGTCTGTTCTTCGAAGTCCTTGACCAGGTCGGGCAGGGTGTATCGCTGCTTGGCCAGCTCATCCTTGTTGATCCTTCCGGTGAAGGAGACCGGCTGGAAGTTGATCCCGCGAACGACGTCGGAGTTCTCCAGGGCGTACTTGAAGATGGGACCGACCTGGTTGTCGGTGACCCCCTTGACGACCACCGGAACGAGAACCACCGAGGGGCGCTTGTCCAGCTTCCTCACGTTCTCGATGACCTTCATCTTGATGTCAAGCATCTTCCTGGCCCGGGATATCATGTAGATATCGTCGTTCATCCCGTCGAACTGCAGGTAGATGGTGTTCAGTCCAGCCTCGGTGGAGGCTTTCAGGAACTCGAAGTCGTTGGCGAACATGATGCCGTTGGTGGCCACCTGGATCTGGGCGAACCCTAGCTCCTTGGCCTTCCTGACCACGTCCACGAACTGGGGATAGATGGTCGGCTCGCCGCCGGCGAACTGTATGGCCGGGCACGCCACAGGCTTGCTGTCGCGCAGCACCTGCATCATCTTCACGACCTCGTCGTAGCTAGGCTCGTAGACGTAACCGGACTGGTTGGCGTTGGCGAAGCAGATGGGGCACTTCATGTTGCAACGGTTGGTAAGGTCCAGATTGGCCAGCGCGGTGTGGCTCAGGTGCAGGTCGCAGAGCCCGCAGTCGTTCGGGCAGACCTTGGCATGCGGGATGAACGGGTTCTCCACGCCCACTCCGTCGTAGGAGAGGCCTTCCGATCTCAGGTATATCTCCACGTCGGACCAGATGACGTCCGAGAAATGCCCGTGCTCCGGGCATTCCTTGTCCATGACCACCTTTCCATCCTTCTCCGACATGGTGGCGATGATGATCTTCCTGCACTCAGGACAGAGCGATTCCGTGTTTTTCGGCAATCCTCTGGGCAATATACTATCTTTGGCAATCACTATTGCACCCTGGGCTGATACTTCACAACGATAATATAATATTTATGTAGCTAACTTTGCTACATGTTGGACCATGAATATTGTAGACGTTCTCAGACTGGATATAAGCGAGATAGAGAAGGAATTCACTCAGATTGCTTCCATACTTGGAAATTTGGGGCTATCAAAATACGAGGCCAGGGCCTACGTGGCATTGATACTTCGCACGCACGCCACCGCCGAGGAGGTCGCGGAGCTGGCCATGATCCCACGCACCTCGGCCTACAAGTCCCTGCAATCGTTGGTGTCCAAGGGTTTCGCGCAGGAGACGGACGGTCGCCCCGCCATCTATTATCCGCTGGACATCGAGGAGCTGCGCGAGAGGACCATGAACGAGATGAACGGGATGTTCGCCAAGCTGAGCTCGATCAATGGTCTTCTTTCGGAGAAAGGGACACCGGAACTGGTATTCACCATATATGGTAGGAGGAAGGTGCTGGCAAAGATAGGGGAGATGCTGGATACCGCCCGGACGACCTTCATGATCTCCTCTCCAAGGATGCAGGACATCCGTTCCGAGCTTTCCGATCGCTTCAAGGAAGCCCAGGCCAGAGGGGTGAAGATAACCATAATTACCGAGCCAGCGGTCAAGGTCCCCTCGGCCGACGAGGTGTTCCGAAGGAAGGGGCTGATCGCGACGGACGTGATTGTTGACGGAACGCTGGCCATGATAGCCACCGAGGACATGGACCTGTGCGGCTTCTCCGGCAATCCGCTGATCGCGGCGCACCTGGAGAACTTCCTGCACATGGTGAAGGGTTCCAACGTGTAATCTGATTGTAGCTCACCCCCTTTTTATGCGGCAGGTGATGGTCAGGGGGGATGACCGAAAGAGGCTCGACGCGTGCTATGTCCCGGGACCGCCGGGCGCAGATGCCATTCTCCCTGATAGCGATAGTCCTCATCATCGTGTCCACCCTCTCCGCGGCCTTGATCGCCGACCTCCGCGACGGGTCTCAGGAGGTCAGCTTGACCAGGGAGGAGATCGAGCGCATGGACGAGCTGTCCTCGAACGCTCAAGAACAGGTTCAGGAGATGGCCTGGCAGTCATTACTGGCCGCATGCACCGGTGATTCTCTCAACGAGAGCGCCATATCCTCACGATTCCAGCGCGAACTGGGAGGGCGCATCATATCCAGTTACCCGATATCCCGGTCCGGTATGGGCGTGGAAGCTAACGTCAGCGGAGTGAAGCTCTCCTTCCTGCGGCTACCCCTTGACCAGGACCTCGCGGGTGAGATGTTCACGGACAAATACGTTCCAGCCTATATCGGCCTGGCCGGTTCCATCGTCATCAGGGTGTCCTCTTCCAACGGCAATCTCAGCCGGGACTATCTGGTGGAGGACCAGGGCAAGGTTCCCTGGCCGCTACTGAACGATCGGATGAAGGGTTTCGAGAGGTCGGTCTCCGACGGTCTCGGCGACCTCAGCTCCATGGTGAACTATCTGCTGGAATCACTGGCGGCCTACCGCTCCGTGCAAGGTTGGGGCAGCAGCATTCTCGGAGAGCAAGGACTGACCGAGACCATAACCAACAGGGACCTGATGAACGCCATCGACCTCGGTTTGATAGTTCTTCAGATGAAGCATTTCCGCCAGGCCACCCCTTGCTACGGCATGAGCACCGACGCGCTGGACGGCGAGGGGTGCTGGCAGTTCGTCGAGGAGAATCTGAAGGGAGGCGGGACCGTCGATCCGGCGGACATCTTCCTCGGCATCTACGGTTACGACCAACTGGATTGGCGCAAGGTGTTCTCCCAGGCCTTGAACTCGGCCATCGAGCGCCTTTCCTTGAGGTGGATGGAGTGCATCGGTCTTATCAAACTGTTCGAGATCGCGGAGAAGGCCGGCGAGGCGGTGTTCTACTTCGCCAACGATCTCATAGACCAAACATTCGACGTGGACCTGGCCGAGGAGCACTTCAAGGATTGGCTGGAGGAGACCTTCGACAAAGCCGGCATTCCCGATGCTCTATACAGATATCTAGGGGCGGGCGTACCCGACGGTTCGATAAATGTTGATGAGATCGTCATTCAGCTGGTCGGCGCTGATGGAGAGGTGACACCGATCTCCGTGGGAGGAATGGTGACTCTCGACATACCTCGGACCGATATCCTGGCCTGGGAAGGCTGGGGCGAGTTCCACGAGCAGTACAAGAAGGGCACTCTGGAGATACTTAACGCCATAAGGAAGGAGATCGCCGCGGTGGCGGAACAGTTGTCCAGGAGCATGTTCCTACCTCCGGGCGAGCTGTTGCTCGACCCTCACGACGGGGTTACCTTTCTGGACGAGCTGAAAATTTCGTTGAACATCGCCCTAGGCCAGCAGGACACCTGGATGAGGGCGGCCATGAGCGCCGCGGAATCCACCGTGATGACCGCCGACCCTCTGGCCGAAGCCACCAAGGCCGAGTTCCTGGAGAACCGGGACGCCATCCTGCTCAGGCAGCAGGCGTTAGGGTCCATGGTCTCTAGCACGGCGGAACAGCTTCTGTCATCCGCCCTTTCGAACGGTGAGGGCGCCGACGTTACATGGGGCGAGAACCTGAAGCTGGTGGAGGGGCTCATAGTAGGAGATGCCTCCTGGGGCGCCTACGAATCGATAGAATGGACCTTCGACGAGCATGCACAGTTCCTCGAGGAATATTTCATGACCGGACTGAGCCAAGGCTCCTCCTCCGGAACGGTATCGTCATGGATGGCCGATGTGATCGCCCGGACCGGTGATCCGTACGCCGGCATATCGGTAGTGCTCAGCGAAGACGTCTCTCAGATGTTAGCGGAGATGTCCCATGGCCTGCGCATGCGGGGAAATCAAATGGAGATTGTGCTCCCCGCCTCACCGTACTTCTCGCTGCTCGCCCCCGACGGCCGGTCGCATCAGGAATCCCTACGGGTGGAGATCACCTATCCTGACGGAGGCTCTGTGGGTTCATGGTTCTCTTCGTCCATCCTAAGCCCCCGAGATCATCACGGGTCCCCAGGGTCCGGGGTCCAGATCCACGATACTGACGTTCTAGACCCCAAGGCGGCATCCTACCAATCGGTCTGGAAGGTAACCTTCTCCGGGAAGATCGCGGTTTCCCTGGCGCCAGGTGGAGAGATCGGCCAGGTGCTTCCAGCTAGGGTTGAGAAGCAACTAGGGTTCGATTCCGAGCTCACGGTGGCGGTACTTACTGGACATGCCCTGATGGGCGTGAGCTATGTCAACGTGAACACGTTCGGTCAGCAGCTTTCGGAGATCATCGATTCGCTGCTCCGTCCGCTCCAGGAAGGTTTGGGAACGCTCACCTCCTACTTGCGGTCCGTCTACCGGCTGCTCAGGGGAGCGATCACAGACCTGGTCGAGATGGGCCGGGATGTCCTGGACACGCTCTCCGCGATGCTCGGGTCCATGGTGGAGGAACTGCAGGATTTCATCCGTTCAGCGATGTCCATCGTGGAGTCCAAGGTAGCCAAGCTGCTCCTGGGCATCCTGGG
>DUJZ01000153.1 GCA_013329565.1 Methanomassiliicoccales archaeon | reverse complement strand
GCCTACTTCTACACCGCCCCCCCGCTGAACCTGGGGGCGCGCGGCCTGGGCGAATTGGACGTCGGGATCTCGTTCTTCATGATGTCCTTCTTCGCCTACTACGTAATAAGGCCTGAATGGAACTTCCAGATGTTTCTCATCGCCCTCATCGTAGGCACGTCCGTCCTGCTGATGCGCTTCGTGGACCAGATGTCCGGGTACGAGGCGCACGTGAAGGGCGGGGAAAAGGACTGGACGGTCAGGCTGGGACTGGAGAGGGCCGTGGGCGCCGTGGGCATCATCCTGCTGGTCATCCACGCCATGCATCTGGGCCTCGTCTACTTCCACCCGGTGTTCCTGATACTTCTGCTAACCGTCCCCATGGGAAGGAAGCTGATGAAGGGGCTTCACGACAAGAACGATGAGCTGAGGTTCATCCGGCCGGCCCCGCAGATAGTGAAGATGGTGATATTCAGCGAACTGCTGATCGTCATTTCGTTGACAGTCCAAAACGCCCTGCCATGGACAGTATGGTAGTGATGCTGCCCCTGGTTATCAGCGAGTACTCGCGCACGGCGTTGAAGCCGCAGCGCTTGCACGACTCACCCTTCATCGGGCAGCCGTAGAGCTTGCTGCGGTCCGGCAGGACGAACTCCGAGGCCCAGAAAGCGCATCTGCCAGAGTAGTCCTCCATCAGGAGCTCCTTCAAGGCCTTCCTAGAGTTCAGGATCGGGTACCCTTCCTTCTTGAGGGCGACGACCTCCTCGACCACCTTGCGCTTGTCTTCGATGCTGAGCACCTTGGCGTCAGGCGGCGGGGTCAGGAAGTTGATCATGAGACCGTTGATGCGCGGGTTGTCCTTGACGATCTGCGCCGTCTCCCGGATGAGGTGCTTGTTCTCGGGCATGACCACCATGTTGGCGAAGACGTTGGGATGGTCCACCTTGGACAGGTTCTCCATCAACTTATCGAAAACGCCCTCGCACCTAATGGCGTCGTGCACCTCGCGCGGCCCGTCCAGAGAGACCGAGATGACATCGCTCTCCTGATAGAGCACGTTCGTGCCATTGGTCGTGTATCCGGTCACGAAGAAGCCTATCTCCTTTCCAGCCTTTATGAGGTCCAGGAGCGTGCGCTCTCCGTCGCTCCAGTGCGTTGGTTCTCCTCCTTCGAAGAACAGCACCCGGGCGCCCCGTTCGTATGAGGCCTTCATCTCCTCCACCGCCGCCTCGTACGATATCTTGTGCGGCTGCGGTATCGAAGGCAGATTATCAGCGATCTGACAGTGCTGGCATCTGAGGTTGCACTGGTAGGTGATGATCATGGTGGTGGCCAGAGGTGTCTTGAACCCCAGCAGCTCCTTGAGGAACCAGATGCCATAGTAGGCGGTCTGGCCGACGGTCCTCGCGACGCCCATGACCACCACATCCCCGCCCGGATATTTCAATTGTGGCCGGCAAGGTTCATCCTTGATCGACCAATTCGTTCGAGGAACGAAGCTGGCTGGATGTGATTCCTGTAGATTCGGACTTGAGCCAGATATATTTTCCATATTGTTCACAATTTTGATAATCATTATATATTGGCCAACCGGATTTATTTTAAACGAATTCTAAGGAGGGATCATATGGCAAGTTTGAAATTGGAGATAATGGACAAGATCGTGGCCTTGATGACCGCAGCCTTCGGTTTCGTCGCTGCGCTGGCCTGGAACGGAGCCATCTCGCAATTGATGGAGGACTGGCTCGGCACCGGCGAGGATCAGACCATGGGTCTGATCATATACGCTGTGATCGTCACCATCGTGGCAGTGATCGCCATCGTCCTGATATCCAGGGCGTACGGCAAGATCAAGATCAAGGAAGACGCCAAGGAAGCTGCAAAGAAGTAAGCGTCTTTGGCAAACCCTTTGATCTCTTCCTTTTTTTATGACATTTCCACTATTGTTCTCGTCGCACCAAAACGATGATAACCGCCCTTGGCTATCCTGAAAACGCACAGGAGGCTTCGTATGAAGGTCAAGGTAGGGATCAACGGCTATGGCACGATAGGCAAGAGAGTGGCTTGGGCTGTGAACAGGCAGGAGGACATGGAGATCGCAGGGGTCACGAAAACGCGTCCCTCGTACGAGGCTTCCACTGCCATACGGGAGGGTTGCCCGCTCTACGCGGCCCACGCCGAGGACGTTGATAACTTCGAGAAGGCCGGAACAAAGGTCCAGGGGACATTGGACGACCTGCTGAAGAAGGTGGACGTCATAGTTGACTGCACACCTGGCGGCACCGGGGCCAAGAACAAGGAGCTTTACGACAAGGCTGGGGTCAGGTCCATCTACCAGGGAGGGGAGGAACACACCCTGGCCGGGATATCCTTCAACGCCCTGGCCAACTACCAGGAGGCGTGGGGCGCCTCCTCCGCCAGGGTCGTCTCCTGCAACACCACCGGACTGGTTAGAACGCTATTCCCATTACAGCAAGCCTTCGGCATCCAGAAGGTGTTCGCTTCGTTGATCCGCCGTGGTGCCGACCCGGCCGATAAGAAAGGTGCCGCGCTCAACGCCATCGAGCCTTCGCTCAAGCTGCCGACCCACCACGGTCCGGACGTCAGGACGGTCATGCATGGGCTGGACATCCAGACCATGGCCGTGGTCACCCCGACCACCCTGATGCACCTGCACTGCATCGTGGTTGACCTCAAGAAAGAGGTCAGCGAGAAGGAGGTGCTGGATGTTTGGTCCAGATCTCCGCGCCTGCAGCTGGTCTCCGGCAAGGACGGAATAAAGAACACCGGCCAGATAATGGAGCTGGCCAAGGACCTGCACCGGGTACGCGGGGACATGATGGAGATCGCCGTATGGAAGGACGGTGTCAAGACCATCGGCTCCACCCTGTACTATTACCAGGCGGTGCACCAGGAGAGCGACGTGGTCCCGGAGAACGTGGACTGCATCCGGGCGATGATGAAGCTGGAGAGGGACAATCTGGCCTCCATCGAGCGCACCGACAAGGCCATCGGCCTCCGCTGATCTTTTTCAGGAGGGCTGATGAGCCCTTCTCACAGACCCATCAGGGACTTCCTCTTGAGCATGTAGTTGGCGGCCAGCAGGAAGGCCGCGGTAAAGGCCATCAACATCAACAGGTCCATGACCAACGGTATGGCCCCTCCGTTCCCCAGTGCGTGGTCGAACCCGTCCACCAGATAGGTCAATGGGGAGAACATGGTGATTGTGCTAGCGGTTCCGGTCATCTCCGCCAACGGCACGAAGATGCCGCTGATGAAGACGAGCGGGAAGCGGACCAGAGCCGCCAACATCATGATGTTGCTGGGCACCGGCCCCCGGAGATGGCAGCAGCACGCCCAGGACGGCAAAGCACAGATCGCCCAATGTGAACGACAGTGGAGGGGCCACGATCCCCGACATACGGTCAACTGCCAGTTTGTGATGGCCCCTGAAGATATTAAACGATTTCAATTATTTTTTAACGACTTTCCCGTTCTGCATTTCGGAATGCGTTCCAGGGAGAGGAGACGACACCGCGCTACATCATGTCACTGGCCTTCCCAAGCAAATCATTTTTTATTGAATCGCCATCCCTGTGCCATAGAATCACCGCTTGCGCTCAAAACGACCGCCAGGGGAATTTGCCATGAAGGACCACTTCACCATAGACGACCTGGACATCAAGGGGAAGACCGTCATCTACCGCGTGGACATCAACTGCCCGCTGAAGAAGGACACCCTGGACCTGGCCAACGACAACCGCATCCAGGAGATATTGCCGACCTTGCGGGAGCTTTTGAATCGTCAGGCCAAGGTGGTCATCGTCGCCCATCAGAGCCGCCCGGGCGAGTGGGATTACATTTCATTGGAGAGACACGCCAAGCGCACCTCGGAACTTCTTGGCGTGGAAGTGACGTACATAGACGACATCTACGGGGAGAAGGCCAAGAAGACCATACAGCGCATGATGCCCGGGGAGGCGGTCATGCTCAGGAACGTCAGGGACGAGAAGGGAGAGATGGACAAGGCCAGCATGGAGCAGCATGCCCAATCGCCGATGGTAAGGGAGCTTTCCGCCCTGGCCGATCTTTACATTTCGGACGCCTTCGCCGCCGCTCACCGCTCCCAATGCTCGCTGGTCGGCTTCCAGGCGGTGCTCCCGTCGGCCGCCGGAAGGTTGATGGAGAAGGAGCTGGATGCGCTCCGTCGCGTCATCGACTCGCCTTCGCACCCCTGCGTCTTCGTGCTGGGCGGATCGAAGTTCACCGACGCCATCAAGGTCGTGGACCGCGTGCTGCGAGATAACATCGCCGACAAGGTCCTGCTCGTGGGATTGGCAGGCAACGCCTTCCTGAAGGCCAAGGGCATCTCGCTCGGGGAAAGGAGCGAGCGGATCCTCATGGAGGAGTTCACCTCAGACAACCTCACGGGGGCCAAGGCCCTGCTGGACAGATACGGCGATCGCATCGAGACCCCGGTGGACGTGGCCTTGGACGACGGCGGAGCGAGGAAGGACGTTCCCATCGATGCGTTGCCGTCCGATCTCCCTATCTCAGACATCGGCAAGGAGACGGCTGCCAAATTCTCGGACATCGTATCCAAGGCCTGCACGGTCTTCATATCCGGCCCGGCCGGGGTCATCGAGAAGGAGGAGTTCTCCTTCGGCACGAAAGCGCTCATGGAGGCCACGGTCTCCTCGGACGCCTTCTCCGTCATCGGCGGAGGGCATACCGTCAGCGCCGCCCAGAGATACCATTGCTGCGATCGTTTCTCGTACGTCAGCACTGGCGGGGGAGCGTTGGAGAACTATATCATGGGCAAGCCGCTTCCGGTCGTGGAAGCCCTGAAGGCCTCATATAAAAGGGAAAAGGGGAAGTAGTTTCTCAGAGGGCCTTGGACATCCGTTCCAACGCTTCCTCGATGCGCTCCACCGACTGGGTGGTGGCCATGCGAACGTATCCTTCGCCGTTCATGCCGAAGCCTATGCCCGGGGTGACCACGATGCCGGCGTTCAGCATGGTCTCGGCGAACTCGAGCGAAGGTCCATCGACCTTCAGCCACAGGTAGAAGGTTCCTTTCGGCGGGTTCACCTTGAAGCCGAGCCTGCGCAGGCCGTTCACCAGAACGTTCCTCCTCTCCTGGTAGACGGCGATGTTGTCCTGGAGCATCTGCGGCCTCTGCCCGTTCTTGTATCCGCTGAAGGACATGGTCACCGCCTTCTGCAGGAACTTGGGCGCCCCCGAATCGATCTGGGACTTGACCTTTTTCAATCCAGCTATGAGATTGGCGTCCCCCACCGCATATCCTATGCGGTAACCGGTCATGTTGAACGTCTTCGACAGGGACCCGAACTCGATGATGCCGTCACTGTGGCCCACCTCGATCGCCGAGGGTGCCACGTAGTCGTCGAAGGTCATCTCCGAATAGGCGTTGTCATAGCAGAAGATGGTGTTGGTCTCATTACACCACCTGTGGGCCTTTAGCAGGAAGGTCTTGTCGCACACCGCCCCCGTGGGGTTGTTCGGATAGTTCAGGTATATCATCCGGGCGTCGTCCGGCAGGGATTCCATATCTGGGAGGAAGCCCCGCTCGGCCAGCAGCGGGAAGCGCTGGGGAACCGCGTCGGTCAGCAGCGCGGCGCCCTGGGCGTAGACCGGGTAGGCCGGATCGGGTGCCAGCACCTTCTCGCCAGGGTTCACGAAGGCCCGGCAGATGTTCGCCAGACCCTCCTTGGAACCGATGAGCACGGCCACCTCTCCGTTGGGATCGACGTCCACGTTGAACCGCTCCTTGTACCAGCTAGCGATCGCCCTTCGGGTCTCGGCCTCGCCGGCGCTCGATGGGTAGCGGTGGTTGTCCGGGTCGTCCAGCTCGTGCTTGATGAACTCCACGATCGGCCGGGGGGTGGGAAGGTCGGGATCCCCGATGCCGAAATCGATGATGTCCATGCCTTCCTTTCTCTTCTTCTCCACCTTCTCCTCGATCTCCGCGAAGAGATATGGAGGCAGCATCTTCAGCCTGTTAGCGTAATCGAACCCCATATGCTCACATCCGCCCTTCGAACACCAGTGCCGCCGGGCCGCGCATGGTCACCATGGACAGGTCTTCCGCGACCTTTATCCACAGGCTTCCGCCAGGAAGGCGCACCTGAACCTCTTTACCGAACGGCGCCTTGCCCAGCAGGCCGGCCGCCACCGCCGTCGCGCAGGCTCCGGTCCCGCAGGCCATGGTCCACCCGGCCCCTCTCTCGTACACCCTGACATCCAATATCCCATCCACCGATTTAACGAATTCTACGTTGGTCCGGCGCGGGAACAGAGGAAGAGCATGAACGACCGGCCCCAGGCGCTCGACGTCCTGGTCGCTGAGATCGTCGAATATCATCAGGTGGGGATTGCCCATGGACACCGCGGTGCCGTGCAGCACTCTTCCCTCGACCTCGATGGCTCTATCGACGAACCTTCAGTCTCCGTTCACCGGGATCTCGCTGCATTCCAGACGGGGCGCGCCCATATTCACGGTGGCGGCCACCGCCTTTCCGTTCTCCACGTCCAGCTTGATGTCCATGATGCCGGCCAGGGTCTCGATGGTCAGCCTTTCCTCTTTCCTGTGACCGAAATCGTAAATGTGCTTGGCCAGGCATCTGATGCCGTTGCCGCACATCTCCGCTTCCGAGCCGTCGGAGTTCATTACCCGCATGGTGAAATCGGCCTTCGCGCTGTTTTCCAGATACAGTATGCCGTCCGCCCCTACCCCGAAGCGGCGGTGACATACGGAGCGCACATGATCGGGGTCCTTGGAGATGCTCCCGTCGAAATTCTCGACCAGCACGAAGTCGTTGCCCAGCCCGTGGTACTTCCAGAACCTCATTTGTTCAGCCTCGACGGTATCTTCTGGAGGCGGAAGAGGTCCTTGATCTCCTCGCGCTCCCTGATCAGGAAGGATTTCCGGTCGGCCACCAGGACCTCGGCGCAGCGCGGCCTGGTGTTGTAGTTGGAGGACATGGAGAAGCCGTACGCGCCGACGTCGTAAACGCATAGGATATCCCCGACGTCCACCCTCGGCAGGTATCGTTCCTTGGCCAGATAATCACCGCTCTCGCAAAGCGGACCGGCCACGTCGTACTTCATCTGGGCCTGCTCCCCGAACTTGGTGGCCACCGCCACGTGATGATACGAATCGTAGAACGCCGGGCGGATGAGGGTGTTGAAGCCGGCGTCCACCAGCAGGTACTCCTTTACCGGAGTGGATTTGACGTCGTTCACCCTCGTCAGTAGAACGGTGGTGTCGGCGACGATGTACCTTCCCGGCTCGATCACCAGCTGCTTCACGCCACTGCCTTTGAGCTTTTCCGCGACCTCGGCCGCAATCGCGCTCAGGTCGGCGCGGAGCTCCTCCGGCCGGTAGGGGATGCTGATGCCTCCGCCGATGTCCAGGAACTCCAGGTCGATCCCCAGCTCGGTACGCACCTTCTCGAATATGGCGACCAGCACCTCGGTCACCCTCCCGAAAACGGCAGGGTCGCTTCCTCCGGAGCCGGTGTGGGCGTGCAGCCCCCTGGGAGAGAACCCCAGCCTTACCGCTTCCGCGAAGGCCTGGACGATCTCCTCCTTGGGTATGCCGAACTTGGCTCCTTTCGTTCCGGTATTAACCTTCTGCGAATGCCCGGAACCGACGTCCGGGTTCACCCTCAGCGATATCGGGTGCTGAAAGTCGATGGCGGCCAAGCGCCTGAGCTGGCCGATGGAGTCCACGTTTATGGGGACCTTCCTCTCCACCAGCAGGCGCATCTCCTCGTCCGAGACCCCGACGCCGGTGTACAGTATGCGATCGGGCGAGAAACCGGCCTTCAGGCAGGACTCGACCTCGCCGATAGAGACGGCATCAATGCAGGAGCCCTCCTGCTCTAGTATTCGGAGCAGCGCAAGACTGGTGTTGGCCTTGCAGGCGTAGTTGACCCTGGTCGGGAATACGGCGTTGAACGCTCCGTATATCGCACGGTAGTTCTCCCGCAGAGCGTTCTCGTCGGTGACCATCAAGGGGGTTCCGAACCGCTGAGCGAGCTTGGCGGCCGAAACGCCGCCGATGAGCATGTTGTCCTTTCTCTTCTGGAATTCTCTCATTCAAGCACCTATGTAGAGTTCGTGAAGTCTTCTGACCACGTCCACGGCCTTGGAGCCGCCGACCATGAAATTGAGCGCGATGTCCGAAGCGCCTTCGGATATCAGTTCCACGTTGGCCCCCACATCGGCCACGGCGGAAAATATCTTGGCGGAGACGCCGCAGCTCTCCAGCATGCCGTCCCCGACCGCGCAGATCAGGGCGGCGTCCTCCTTGATCTTTATGGCCTCCACCTGATCGCGGAAGCCCTTCATCCTCGAGCTCACTTCGGGCACAGATTCCGAGGGCACGACCACCGCCAGGGTGGACAACGATGTCGACACCGCGTAGATGGTCGTCCCGTCAGCGCTGATGGCCTCCAGTATCCTGGCCACCAGCTCCGGCTGGTAGAACAGCTCGGATGAATATATCTTGACGATGCTGAGGCCGGTCTTGAGCGCGACGCTCCTGAGCAGGTCCTGGCCGCTGCGGTTCAGCCCATGTATGCGAGTGCCTTGACCGGAGGGATTGAAGGTGTTCTTGACCAGGACGGCCACGCCTTTTCGTTTTGCAGGCTCTATCGTCCGGGGGTGCAGTACCTTCGCTCCGAAATAGGCAAGTTCGGCCGCCTCGCCGTAGTCCATCTCAGCGATGGTGCGAGCGCCCTTGACCACCCGGGGATCGGCGGACATGAAGCCGTCCACGTCCGTCCAGATCTCAACGACGTCAGCGTCCACCCCGTGGCCGACCACGGCGGCGGAATAATCGGAACCGCCCCTTCCGAACGTCAGCGGGCGTCCGCGGTGGTCCGTTCCGTAGAAACCGGTGATGATGGGGACCTTTCCCTCGTTCAGCAGCGGGGCGAGCGTTCTGCGCAGGTTCGATTCGGTCGCCTGGAGCACTGCGCTGCCGTTCCCCGGTGGGCCGGCGGCCGCGATGCCGATCTCTTCGGACGTCAGTGCCGACGAATCGGCACCGCGGGCGCGCAAAATGTACGCAAGGGTGAGCGACGACAAACGCTCACCCCAGCTGGCCAGGGCGTCCTGGTACATTATGCGGTCCTCGTCCTGCCGATAGAGGTGAATGAGATGCCCCAGGCCGGAGAGCCGGTACTCCAGCTGGTCCAGGTACTCGGGCATGAGCCCCGCAGAGATGTTGTTCCTGGCAGCGTCCAGATGCTTCTGCCTCAGCCAATTGAGGTACTCCGGCACCTCCTTCCCTCCGCTCATCATCTCCAGGAGCGAGTTGGTGACCCCGGACATGGCCGAGACGACCACCGCCCTCTGGCAATCGTAGGACATGATTATGTCCGCGGTGCGGGACATGGCCTCTCCGGAGCCGACGCTGGTGCCCCCGAACTTCATGACCTTCCTCATATGCCGAGCACCTCGTCCATCCCGTGGACCTTGCCATCCCGCAGCGGAGCTATCCACCGCACGGCATAGATGCAGCCTTCGGCGAAGGCCATGCGAGAATGCGCCCGGTGGGTCAGCTCGATCCGCTCCCGGTTGCCGGCGAATATCACCGTGTGCTCACCAACGATATCGCCAGCCCGTATGGCGTGGATGCCGATCTCCCTTCCCCGGGCGCCGACCATGCCCACCCTTCCGTTGACGATCCGGTCCACGCCATTTTCGGCGGAGATCAGTTGGGCGGCCTTGACCGCCGTCCCGGAGGGGGCGTCCTTCTTCTTGTCGTGATGCATCTCGATGATCTCCACCTCGTACTCGGGCAAAGCCCGGGCCAGGGTCTGGCACGCTTTCCAGAATACGTTGACGCCGATGGAGAAGTTCGGGGTCACCAGAGCGGAAGAGCCGCTGCGCCCGACCATCTCGCCTATGTGACTGAGCGTCTCCGGGGATAGTCCGGTCGTTCCGACCACCACGTTCGTTCCGGCCCGCAGCGCCACTGGCAGATTCCTCTCCACCGCCGCGGCGTTGGTGACGTCCACCAGCACCGTGCTGCGCCCGCACAGTTCCTCAAGACCGTCCGGCCCCACCGCTATCACGCCAGGGTAGAGCTCGGTGCCGGCCTTCCCGCCTTCCGCGGAGACGATGGCGCCAACCAACCGCATGTCCTTCTGTTCCCTGATGAGGGAGCACACCATGGAGCCCAGTTTGCCCGTGGCTCCGGCTACTGTAACGTCTATCATGTCTGGGAGCCTCCTTTACGCTCAGAGCAGCTTCATGTCCGCAAGCGTCTTCCTCAAAACCTCCGCGGTCGCCGGCTCCATGTCGCACAAAGGCAGACGGAACACCCCGGAGGGCCTCTTGAGCATGCGCATCGCCGTCTTCACCGGGATGGGGTTCGTGTCCAGGAACAGGTCGTTGAACAGAGGCAGCATCTGGAAGTGCAGCTTTCTCGCCTTCTCCCATTCACCGTCCAAAGCGGCATGGGTCATCTGGACCATCAGCTCCGGGACGACGTTGGAGGTGACCGAGATGACGCCCTTGGCGCCCAATGCCATCATCGGGTAGGTCAGAAGATCGTCCCCGGACAGCACGCTGAACTGGGGACGGACGCTGGCCAGTATGGCGTTGATCTGGGCCATGTTCCCGCTGGCCTCCTTCACCGCCACGATGTTCGGGACCTCGGACAGGCGCTTTATCGTCCCCGCGGCGATGTTGGAGCCGGTGCGGGACGGCACGTTGTAGACGACGATGGGAACGTCCACCGCCCTGGCTATCGCCTCGTAATGGCGGAATATGCCCTTCTGATTGGGCTTGTTGTAATACGGAGATATGAGCAATACCCCGTCAACCCCGAGGTCCTTGGCCCCCCTGGACAGGTGTATGGCCTCGTGGGTGGCGTTGCTGCCCGCCCCGGCGATGACCAGG
>DUJZ01000043.1 GCA_013329565.1 Methanomassiliicoccales archaeon | reverse complement strand
GTGGACACCCACGTGCACCGCATCAGCAACCGCCTGGGATTGGTCGATTGCGCCACGCCGGACGAGACGGAGATGGCTTTGCGAAAAGTATTCCCGAGGGCGCTGTGGTGCGAGATCAACGGGACAATGGTCCGCTTCGGGCAGAAGATATGCCTTCCTCGCAACCCAAGGTGCTCTCAATGCCCGGTCAAGAAAGAATGCGCCTATCCCGACAAGAAATGATTCAGGTGCGCAGCGTCTCGTCGATCTTCTTGGACATCTCCTTCTCCAGCTGGATCTCGGCTTCCCACTGGTCGAGGCCGTCCAAGGTCTCCTTCANNGCGCAGGCGTGCATCTCCTTGGTGCGGTGCTCCGCGTAGGCCTCCATCTTCTTGCCCTCGATGATGGACTCGATCGCATCGTTGCGCGGAACTTCCTCTGGCATGGTGAACGGACTTAGTATTTCCCTAGGGCTATATCTAGGTTCCTTACGGCCAGCCTTCCTTCGTTACCTCTGCCGGACGGGGGGCATTCCATTAATATTGGTTGATGGATTGGCGTAAACGATGCACGAAGTTTCCGTCATGGCCGGCATCGTGGAGAGCGTCCTCAAGGAGCTGGAGAAGCACGACGTTCTCCGGGTGGAAGAGGTGGTGCTGACCTTGGGGGAGCTGACCTTCCTTGGTGAAGAGCAATTGCAGTTCGCCTACGAGATCATCACCAGGGAGACGGCGCTGGAAGGCTCCACACTGGTCATAGCGCCGGAAGAGACGGAACTGCAATGCCTGTCCTGCGGCTACCAGGGCAAGGCGGACAAGGTCGGCGAGGAGTTCCATATGGCCATGCCGTCCCTGGCCTGTCCGAAGTGCAAGGGAAAGGTAAAGGTGCTCAAGGGACGATCGTGCAGGGTGACGTCCATGANNCAAGATAATGGCCAAGCTGAAGGAGATGGACCTGGAGGTGCGCTTCATGCACGTCTGCGGAACGCACCAGGACACCCTGGTGAAGTTCGGCCTGGAGAAGATGCTGACCGAGGTCGGCGTAACCATCGGCCAGGGTCCTGGATGCCCCGTCTGCGTAACCACCACCAAGGAGGTCGTGGAAGCTATTACGTTAGCGAGGGCGGGCGTCACCATCACGGTCTTCGGCGACATGATGGCCGTTCCCACTCCGATAGGCTCNNGGTCTTCATGGCCATAGGGTTCGAGACCACCAGCCCGTCCACGGCTTACGCTCTTCTGCATGACCCGCCCAAGAACTTCAGCGTGCTGAGCTGCCACCGACTGCTGCCTCCGGCGTTGAAAGCGCTCTTCGCCATGGGCGAGGTGCGCATAGACGGGCTCATCCAGCCCGGGCACGTGGCCACCATCACCGGGATCGACATCTTCAACGAGTTCGCCGGACCAAAGGGCGTTCCGCAGGTCGTGACCGGCTTCGAGCCCCTGGACCTGCTCATGGGCGTATATATGCTGGCCAAGCAGGTCAAGGAAGGGCGGAGCGAGGTGGAGAACGAGTATGCCCGTGTCGTTCGTCCAGAAGGGAACCCCAAAGCCAGAGAGATGCTGGCCAGGGCCTTCAAGGCCGAGGATCGCGCGTGGAGGGGATTCCCGGTGCTTCCGCTCAGCTCGTTGGAGGTTGCCGATGAACTGCAGGATCACAACGCCCGGCTGGTCTACGAGGACATCTTGAAGGACGCTCCAAAGGTCAAGGAGGACATGGGCGGCTGCCGCTGCGGCGAGGTGCTCAGGGGGATCATCCGCTCCGAGGAATGCCCCGCGTTCGGCAAGGGATGCTCTCCGAAAAGACCGATGGGGCCCTGCATGGTGAGCCGCGAAGGGAGCTGCAACATCAGCTATCGTTACAGGGAGTGAANNGCGCGTAGACCACCAGGACCTCGGCCATATGGTGCTTCACGATCCCCAGGCCGATCATGATCAGGCTGGACACGCTGAGGACCACGGTGGACAGGGTGGCGGCGAAGACCCACCTGGCCTTTTTCCAGTACATGTACATCGGAACGGACAATAACAGCAGCCCCATGACGGTCAAA
The DNA here is from genome assembly GCA_013329565.1 of Methanomassiliicoccales archaeon. GTDB lineage: Archaea > Thermoplasmatota > Thermoplasmata > Methanomassiliicoccales > UBA472 > UBA472 > UBA472 sp8940u. The sequence continues at coordinate 5,905 of DUJZ01000043.1, read as the reverse complement.
ACGAAGAAGGCCCAGGCCAATGCGTCATGCAGAGCCTGCTGCTCCATTGTGAATACTCCCAGAAGGAAAAGGCAGGTGCAACCGGCCACCAGAATCGCCACGGATAGCTTCCCCAGGATGCTCCAATACAGGAACCTCGATAGGGATAACGAGAAAGCAACGCCCATGGCCCCCATTATCATCACCGAGAGGTTGAAGAGCCAGGTGTGCGGTGCGGTCGTCCCGAGCTCGCTCATCAGGTCCAGCCCGAAACGCCAACCTGGGTGGGCCAGAAGGGAGATGCTTAACAGCACCTGGAAGGACACCACGCCGGCGATGCCGGCGGATGCCCCGAGCAACGCCAACCTCTCCCGGCCCATGCCATCCGATGATCGTTAGAGCTTATCTATCCTTCACAGAACCTCATATTTTCGCAGAACCAGGGCATTATATTTTTAGGCGTATTCACTACCCGGAACGGGGAAGCATACCATGTACGCTGTCGATGTAAAGGATCTGGTGAAGAGTTACGGAACCTTCCAGGCGGTCAAGGGCATCTCCTTCCAGGTGAAGGAGGGCGAGGTCTTCGGTCTCATCGGCCCCAACGGGGCGGGCAAGACCACCACCTTGCGCATTCTGGCCACGTTACTGGAGGTCACCAGCGGGAACGTCCAGATCCAGGGGATAGATCTCAGGGAGAGGCCCGATGAGGTGCGCCGGGTGATCAGCTACCTGCCGGAGGACGCCGGGGCTTACAAGCACCTCAGGGGGCGGGAGTACCTGAAGTTCATCGCCCAGTTCTTTGCCGAGGGCAAGGAGGCCGAGGCGCTGGTGGCCAGGGGACTGGAGATAGCTAACCTCGGTGAGAGGATAGACGATAAGGTGGACACTTACAGCAAGGGAATGGCCCGACGATTGTTAGTGGCCCGGGCTCTTATGATAAAACCCAAGCTGGCCATACTGGACGAGCTGACGTCCGGATTGGACGTTCTGAACGCCCAGGAGATACGAAAGACGGTCAAGAGCTTCGCGGCGCAAGGCACGACCATGCTGCTGTCGTCGCACAACATGCTGGAGGTCGAGCTGCTCTGCGACCGCATCGCCCTCATCAACGACGGGATGATCGTGGCCGAGGGAACTCCGGCCGAACTGAAGCAGAGGTACGAAGCGCAGAACATCGAGGAAGTGTTCGTCAGGGTGGTGAGGAAATGAGCAGCCTGTCCAAGATCATCAGGAAGGAGGTCAAGGAGCTTCTCACTCCGGCCACTCTCATTCCGATCATTATAATCGCCATATTGTTCGGCTCGCTCGGAGGGGTATTCGGCGGGGTCGAGGAACAAATGGAGGAACCTCCGAAGGTCGCGGTCATCAACCAGGACGGCGGCTCCCTTTCGTTGATCGCGATGGCGGTGTTCAACGCCACGTCGGAGATCGTTTACGAAGGTGATGACGTCCAGGAGGCGCTGAACGTGCTGGACGATACGGGCGGGGTTTCGCTTTTCGTCATTCCGAGCAATTTCACCTCGAGCATAGAGAACGATACCCGGGGAACGATCGAGATATTCTGGATCATGAAGGGCGCCGGGATAATGGACGCGGTCCCTGGCGCGGCGGCCGACGCCAACCTGATGTACGTGGACCAGGCCATCTCCACCGCTCTGATCTCGAACAACATGAGCGAGAACGCCTCGCTCATCCTGAATCCGACGCAGTATTACGAAACGACCTTGTTCAAGGGCAAGGAGATGACCGGGATCTCCCCGATCGCCATCTCCAGCGTGATGTCGTCCCAGTCGTTCGTAATGCCGCTGATCGTGATGATGGTGATCATCTACGCCGGCAGCATCGTGATATCGTCCATGGGCTCGGAGAAGGAGAACAAGACCCTGGAGACATTGCTCACGATGCCTATCAGTCGTACGTCCATCGTCTTCGGAAAGCTCATCGGAGCTGCGCTGGTAGGATTGCTGATGGCCGTCATCTACATGTTCGGCATGAGCTTCTACTTCGACTCGCTCATAGGGTCGGCAACCATCGACCTGGCGGAGTTCGGTCTTACCTTGAGCATAGTGGACTACGTCCTGGTCGGGATGTCGCTGTTCGCCTCGCTGGTTTTCGCACTAGCACTGTGCATGATCCTGGGCATATTCACCAAGAACTACAAGGCGGCCCAGACCATGACCATGCCCGTGACGTTCCTGGCCATGATCCCCATGTTCGTGACCATGTTCACCGACGTGGACACGCTGCCGATGATGGCCAAGGTGCTGGTGCTGGCTATACCGTTCTCGCACCCCATGATCGCCATGCGCTCCCTGATGTTCGACGACTACGCGCTGGTGCTGGGCGGAATAGCGTACAACTCGGCCGTCGCTCTACTGGCCATGTTCATCGCGGTGACCTTGTTCAAGAAGGACATCCTGCTGACGGGCAAGGTCTCCAACTCGGACAAGAAGAGCAGGTTCCCGATCATGGCCCCGCTTCAGACCATCGCCCGGAAGCGCAGGAAGTGAAACCCCTTACCCATTCCTTATTTTTCTAACAGAAATTTGAAAGGCTTTTGGAGGTCACTGCATGGAGATCGGCGGAAGCTCCCGATGAACGATGTCCACCTTCAGCTTCTTGTCCCCGGCCCTGAGCGTCTTGAGCTCCATCAACACTATTTTAGCGGAGTCCTTGTGCACCTCGAACTCCGTGCGGTCCTTCAGCACGTTCACGTTGCCAATGGCCAGTTCAGGGATCCTCATCTTGCGGTTGAGCAGCGCCAGCAGATCGGAGCGCTCCACCGGTTCGCCCTCTCCGGCGACGACCTTGAATAGCACCATGCCGAACAGGTCCGCCTGGTCCTCGAAGTCCATGACCTTGCGGATGACGTCCTTGCGGCCGCTCTCCGGGACCTCTTCCTTGGCGATCTCGGTAACTCCGAACTCATTGATCTTCTTCAGAAGATGAACTTCCTTGGAGGTGATGAAGGTGATGGCTATGCCTTCCTTGCCTGCCCGGCCCGTTCGGCCGATGCGGTGCACATAGACCTCCGGGTCCTCCGGAATGTCGTAGTTGATGACGTGGGTGACGCCCTCGATGTCCAGTCCGCGAGCCGCTACGTCCGTAGCGATGAGGACGGCGGTCTTTCCCTCCCGGAACTCCTTCAAGACCTTCTCGCGCCTGACCTGGGTCAGATCGCCGTGCAGCTCCCCCACCCGATATCCATAAGAGTCCAGCCGCTTGGCCAGGATGTCCACCATGACCTTGGTCTGCACGAACACTATGGCCTTCGGCTTGTAAGCGTCCAGCACACGGCACAATGCCCATATCTTGTTCTTGCGCTCGATGTTGAAGTAGACCTGTTTGGTCGTCGGGAGCACTATCTGCTCCTCCCCGATCATGATGGTCTCCGGCTCTACCATGTGCCGGGCGGCTATCTCCTTGATCGCTTCCGGGATCGTCGCCGAGAACAGCATGGTCTGCCGCTGCTTCTTGACCTTGGAAACGATGTACTCGATGTCCTCGATGAACCCCATGTCCAGCATGCGGTCCGCTTCGTCCAGTACCAGAACCTCTATCTCATCGAGGGCGAGGGTTCCGCGATGCAGGTGATCTATGACCCGTCCAGGCGTTCCCACGACGATGTCCACACCCTTGCGGAAGGCGTCCACCTGATCGTCGATGGACTTGCCGCCGTACACAGGCAGAACGCGCACGTCGTCCATGTAGAAGGCCAGCTTCTTCAGTTCGTCCGAGACCTGCGCACCCAGCTCCCTGGTCGGAACGAGTATGAGGGAGAAAGGCTTGACCCCCTTGGTCAAGGACTCCAGGATCGGAATGCCGAAGGCGGCCGTCTTCCCGGTCCCGGTCTGGGCCTGGGCTATGACGTCCTTTCCCTTCATGGTAAGAGGTATCGTTTCCACCTGCACCGGGGTCGGCTCTACGAACCCCATGCGCTCGATGGCCTTCATGATCTCATCCCTGAGACCGAANNGGATATTAATCATTTGGAGTCCTTCTTCGGAAGCTTGGATTCCATGGCCTGCGCGATGGTCTGCAGCGTCTTTACGCGGGAATAATACTTGTCGTTGCTCTCCACGATGGTCCACGGCGCCGCCTTGGTGCTGGTGCGGAAGAGCATCTCGTCCACCGCGCGTCCGTAGAAGTCCCACTTGTCCCTATTGCGCCAATCGTCCTCGGTGATCTTCCACTGCTTCATAGGGTCCTTTTCCCTTTCCTGGAATCGCTTCAGCTGCTCGTCCTTGCTGATCTCCTGCCAGATCTTCACGAGGACCGCTCCGTTATCTACCAGCATCTCCTCGAAGGCGTTGATCTCATTGTACGCCCGCTTCCACTCTTCGGTAGAGCAGAACCCTTCAATGCGTTCCACGAGCACTCGCCCGTACCAGGAGCGGTCGAATATTCGTATATGACCGGCCGGGGGCAGCTTCTGGTAGAACCTCCAGAGGTAGTGGTGCTCCTTCTCGTCCTTCGTCGGAACGCCGACCGGAACCACCTCGTAACCCCGAGGGTTCAGTTCGGCCGTCAACCTTTGGATCGCCCCGCCCTTGCCGGCGGCGTCCCAGCCTTCGAAGACGACGATGGTCGGTATCTTGAGCCTGTTCAGCTCGCACTGCAGCGCCTTGATGTGGACCTGCAGCTTCTCCAGTTTGACCTTGTACTCCTCCTGGGCAAGCTTCTTCGTCAAGTCCACGGAACCGCGTGAGGAGTTGAACATCTGCCCTCCCTTGATCAGGGGGTTGCTGTCCATCTGGATCTGGTTCTTGCTCTCCATCTTCGAGAGCCCGTACTCCATCATACGCACCGCGGTCGTCAGTATCTTGGCGGAGGCGAACTTATGGTCCTCCGCCTCCACGATGGTCCACGGAGCGTATTCACGATCAGTGCTCTCGATCATCTCCTCGATGAGCGGGACCATCTTCTCGTACTTGCGGAAGAACTCCACTTCCACCGTGCTGATCGCGCACTGGTCCAGGTCCCTGTCCTTGTAGCTGTCAAAACGCTTCCTGTGCTCCTTCTTCCCGAGGTGCAGGAAGAACTTCATTATCAGATATCCGTCGTCGGAGAGCATCTCCTCGAACTCGGCTATCTCGCGCCATGCCAGCCGAGCGGCGTCCTCCTTGCGCTCCGCTCTCGCCAGAGACCGGAAGTACCAGGAACGGTCGAAAACAGCTATTCGTCCGCGAGCGGGAATTCGGACCATGAACCGCCAGAGGAACGGCATCAGCTTCTCTTCGTATCGAGGAGCGGTAATGGGATGGACCAGGAACCCTCGCGGATCGAGGGGGAGGATGAACTTGTTGACCACCTCGCTCATGCCCACCGTGTCCCAGCCCTCGAAGACCACGATGATGGGCATTCCAGCGTCCCGCGCACGCCTCTGCAGCTCGCCCAGGCGCTCCTTCAGCTCCGGCACGACCTTGTCGTACTCCTTCTGGTCCAGGCGCTTGCTCAGGTCCACGTGCTCGAACATGTCCTTTCAGGAATGGCCATCCGGGATAGATAACGCTTGGCTCGGCGAAAGGCATATCTTCACCGAGGGCTTGACTAGGTCCATGGGCAACCTGAACGTGGCGGCGGTAGGCGCCTTGGGATACGCCAAGGAGCTGGGGAAAAAAGGCACCGTCAGCGACATCACCATCTACGACATCAAGAAGGGGCAGGACACGGTCAGCATACTGGAACCGGCAAAGTACCCGGACCGCATCAACTCGCTGTACTTCTGCGTCAACCTGGCGGAGATGGCCATCGTCGTCGTTGACGAGATCAACGCTGCTTTCGGTGAAACGCTGCTCATGCTCGATTGCGCCAACGTCAAGCGCGGCGTGTTCATCCTCCGCGACTATCTCACCCCGGACCGCATCGCCCCCCTGATCAAGGACACGGTGCTGACGAACTACTCGTACATGCCGGACGATCC
>DUJZ01000057.1 GCA_013329565.1 Methanomassiliicoccales archaeon | reverse complement strand
GGTCCTAGGATCGGACGAGTAGCCGCTGCCAACATCGCCCAGCTCCTCACCGATGCGTCTCATCTCCGCGTCCCGGCGCACCTTGGCCAGGATGGACGCCGCCGACACGACGGGATAGTTGAGATCGGCCTTGTGCTCGCACACCAGTTCCGGCCGGGTCTTCATCGTCCTGACCAGAGCGGCCCTGAAGTGCCTTTCGCTGGCATCGCAGGCGTCCACGTACGCCTTGTGCGGCTGAAGCTCGTCCAGCAATGAGGCGAACGCTCTTATCTCCAGGGTGTTCAGGGACGTCGAGCCCTTGCGCTCGTCGATGGAGCCATGCTCGATGATGACCACCTTCCAGGAGGAATGCGCTTGTATCAGCTCGGCCAGCCTTTCCCTTTCGTCCGGTTTGTGAAGCTTGGAGTCCTTGACCCCCCATTCCCGGAACAGACGGTCGTCCTCCACCATCACCGCGGCGACGACCAAGGGACCCATCACCGGTCCCCGGCCAGCTTCATCAAGGCCGCATATCATCGAGGGGGGATTTTGTCCTGGATATAAAGCAGTGTTGAGAGTCCTTCCACCAGAAACCCATAGATTTACCAAATAAGTTGTTGATGGGCTAAAATATAAAGATAACCCCCCGTTGGAGGAGGCGGTGATGTGAATTTCCAAGAGCGATGTTCAGAACCGGTACCTGACCAATGGGTTCAAGCTCACCCGGGTGGGAGTTACCGGGGTCAAGAAGCCGGTCCGCGTGCACCGTGACGGCCGGGACACCAGCCTCACCTGCGATATCGATGTTTTTGTGGACCTGCCCTCCACCCAGAGAGGCTCGCACCTCTCCCGCAACCTTGAGGTCATCGCGGAGATAGTGGAGCAGGGCGTCGCCGAGCCCATAAAGGGATTGGAGACCCTGGCGTCTGACATTTGCCGGAGGCTGTTGGACCGGCACGAATACGCCACCTACGCCGAGGTGCACATCAAAGGTGATTACTTTCTAGAGCGCTCGTTGCCGACCGGCCGCAAGAGCATCGAATCGTACAAGCTCATCGCCCGAGCGACGCACAAGCGCGGCGACGGGCTTTTGAAGATGATCGGCGCCCGCGTGATCGGAATGACCGCCTGCCCCTGTGCGATGGAAACTGTGGACGAGATCCAGGGCAACCCCCTGAAGCACGACGGCTGCCTTCCGACCATATCCCACAACCAGAGGAACGTCACCACCGCCATGCTGGAGGTTCCCGAGGAGTTCGATGTGGAGGTCGACGATCTCATAGAGATCGTGGAGGCCTCGTTCTCCAGCCCGACCTTCGAGATCCTGAAGCGGATGGAGGAGGCCAACGTGGTCATAACCGCCCACCGCAACCCCAAGTTCGTGGAGGACGTGGTGCGCGACAATCTGGCCTTGATACTCAAGCGCTACCCGAAGCTGCCCGACGACACCGTGGTCACGGTACGCAGCGAGAGCGAGGAGTCCATCCACAAGCACAACGCCATGGCCGAGAGGGTGACCACCCTCGGCGAGCTGCGCAACGACCTGGTGTAGAAATGGGATACAAGGCGGTGGTGTGCGATGTGGACGGCACCATCACCAACTCCTCGAAGGTAATCCAGACGTTAGGGATCGAGGTGCTGCAACGGGCGCAGGAAAACGGCCGGACGGTCATGCTGGCCAGCGGGAACGTGCTGCCGATCGTTTACGGGCTGTCCACCTTCATCGGGCTGCGCGGCCCGGTGATCGCCGAGAACGGCGGCATCGTATCGTACAAGGACGAGGTCCACACCCTTTTCTCCAATGAAGTTCCGATGAGAGCGTACGAGCACCTGCGCAAGGTCATGCCTGGCGTTCGCCGGTTGTACACCGACCATTGGAGGCATACCGAGGTCGGGCTGAACAGCGAGACGGACCTGGCGAAGGTGTTGGAGGCCCTCGACGGATGGCCGCTGGAGGTGGAGGCCACCGGTTTCGCCATTCACCTGATGCAGAAAGGGCACAGCAAGATGTCCGGAGTTCGCAAAGCATGCGAGCTGATCGGCGTGGACGTCTCGGAGGTCGTGGCCTTCGGGGACGCGGACAACGACGCGCTGATGCTGAAGGGATGCGGTTACGGTGTTGCGGTGGGCAACGCCTCCGAGAAGGCCAGGAGCGCGGCGGACCTGGTCACGCGTGGACGTCATGCCGAGGGCGTCCGCGAGGGATTGCTCTCCCTGGAACTCATCTGAGAGAACATATTTTTACTAGAACGGACAATGAAAAGGCATGGAGGTCCTGGGCCTTTGCTCGATCTTCTCCAGGCCGGCAAGGTACAGTTGCATCATGTGCGGCCGCCTGGTCTGTCCGTCGCATTACGACAAGCACGGACGTCTGTGTGACCAATGCTCCCCTGAGCGTAAGGACGACCATATGCGCCGGGACGGTCCGGAAAGGCGCCTTCTGCACTGATCAGAGCAGCTTCTTGGCCGACGCTTCGTCGAGATCTATGGACTTCAGCAGGTACTTCAGAGCCTTCTTGGATATGATGGCCCGGGTCTGCTCGTCCAGACGGGACTCGTAAACGACCAGCGCCTTCTTGTAGTACTCGACGCCGAACTCCGAGTAGTAGTAGGTGGCGTTCTCCGGGTCGATCTGGGCCGCCTTGTTGTAGCACGCTTCCGCGTCATTGAAGAGGCCGATGTCCATGCAGAAGGCTCCCCAGCTTTGCAAGATGAAGGGGTTCTCCGGATCGAGCTCGGACGCCTTCCTGTAGAGGGCCACGATCTCTTCCTGGGAGACCTTGGGAACCAGCACGCCAGCGTCCGCCTTCGCCAGATATGCGGAGGGGTTGGTCGGATCGGCCTTCACGGCCTTGTCGAACTTGGATAGGGCCTGAGAATATTCCCCTTCGTCCATCAGCCGATAGCCGTCCTTCATCAACTTGTCGAACTCGCCGGTTGCCATTGGTTTTCCCTGTCCCAAGTATTAACTGGTTGGAGATAAAGTTTTCTTAGTCCGGGGCCATGCCTCAGAGGTTGCGTATAAAACGATTGTTCTGGTCCACCAGCACCACCTTGGACGGGATCGGCCGGTCGGTAAGCTCGAAGGCCATGATTATGACCTTGTCGCCTACGTTCACCAGGCGGGCGGCGGCGCCGTTGACGCTTATCACTCCGGAACCCCTCTTGCCCACTACGATATATGTCTCGAAGCGGGCGGCGTTGTCGACGTCCGATACCAGGACCTTCTCCCCAGGCCATATGTCGGCCCGTTCCAGGAGGTCCTGGTCGATGACGATGCTCCCCACGTACTCCGGCTCGGCGGCGGTGACCGTGGCCCGGTGTATCTTTCCCCTCAGGAGCTGTCGCATGCATCTACGCAAGAAAAGCCCCCTCTTGAAACTTTCCCTGATAAGCGCGATCCCTGGAATTCCATATCCGAGCAGGGTCAGCGGCGGTTGCAGGAACCGATGATCTTCACCGCCGGGGCGTTGAGCACCTCGTCGTGCTCCAGCACGGCGTCGATGTTGAAGACGGTCCGCATGTTCTCCGGCGTGAGGACCTCCTCGGGGGTGCCAAGCGCATGCACCTTGTGGTCGTGGATGAGGACCATGCGGTCGCAGTACTTCACCACCATCGGAAGGTCGTGGGAGACGATGACCACGGTCAGCCCCTCCTCCTTCGACAAGCGCTTGACGAGGTCCAGCACCTCGAACTGATGGTTGATGTCCAGGTGTAGCGTCGGTTCGTCCAGAAGAATTATCTCCGGCCTCTGGGCCAGTGCTCTGGCTATGATCACCCGCTGCCGCTCGCCGCCGCTCATGTTGCTTATCAGCCGGTCGGCGAACTCCTTGATGCTGGTCTTCTCCATGGCCTCCTCGACTATGCGCATATCGTCGTGAGACTCTCCCTGGAAACGATCGAGGAACGGCATCCGGCCCATGCTGACGATGTCGCGGACGGTGAAGGCGAAGCGTATCTCGTTGGACTGCGGCACGACCGCTATCCGCCTGGCGATCGTCCTCTTGGACATCTCCTCCAGGTCCGCGCCTTCCAAAAGCACCTTGCCCTTCTGCGGCTTGAGGTTGCGGTTGAGTATCTTGAGCAAAGTGGTCTTCCCGCAGCCGTTGGGACCGAGGATGCCGATTATCTCGCCCTTCCTCACCTCCAGGTCCACGTCCTGCAGTACCGGCTTCTCACGGTAGGAGAAGCTTATACCCTCGACCGTCAGCATCAGTCCCACCCCACTTCGCTGCGCCTTCTACGCAGCAGATAGATGAAGTACGGGGCGCCGATGAGAGCGGTTATTATCCCAATTGGAAGGATCCCAATGCTGGGGGCGATGACCCTGGAGATGTAATCGCACATCAACAGGAAGGCCGCCCCTCCCACGATCGAGGCGGGCAGCAGCGCCCGGTTGTCCGGCCCCATCAGTATCCTGAGTATATGCGGAACGACCAGGCCGACGAAGCCTATCACGCCGACGAAGGATACCGCGGCGGCGGTGACCAGTGCGGAGGCGATGAGCAGCTGGAGGCGGACCTTCTTTACCTCTACGCCGAGATCAAGAGCGTGAGCGTCGCCCAGCATCATGGCGTTGAGGTCCCGGGAGGACGATACCATGATCAGGCTGCCGGCGAAGATCGGCGGCGCCACGATCATGATGTTCTCCCAGTTGGCGTTGGTCAGGTTCCCCATGGTCCAGTACACGATGCCCTGCATCTGCTCCCCGGCCATGTAGGTGAGCAGTGATACCAGCGCAGAAAGCAGAGATCCGACCGCGATGCCGGCCAGCAGCAATGTTTCCGTGGGTATTCTGCCGCCCACGTTGGAGATGTAGTACACCAGGAACAGGGTGGCCATGCAGGAGGCGAACGCCAGCAGGGGCACCAGCAGCATCTGGGGCATCCAGGTCACGGCGAAGGTGAGTCCCACCGCCGCACCAAGTGAAGCGCCGGACGACAGCCCCAGGATGTAGGGGGATGCCATCGGATTGCGGAACACCGCCTGCATGACGGCACCGGCTATCCCAAGCCCCGCTCCGACCAGAATGGCCATGACCACTCGGGGGAGGTTCATCCTCCAGATGATGATCTGATGCGTCTCCGTTCCCCGGCCCAACAGAGCCCAAAAGGCCTCTTCGAAAGTTAGGGGGATGAAAGCCTGGGCCAGGTCCAGGATCGTGAATATGAAAATAATTACGAACAGTGCCGCGAAGACCGCCGTGGTCCGCCTCTTACGCTTTGCGACGCTGTCCATGTAACCTCACCTCAAAGGAAGGGGCGATAAAATGGTTTGTAGGGTTGACATGGGAACCTAATCCTTCCTCCTCATGAGTAACACCGCGGCGATCGCCACCACGATGACCACTATGCCAACCACGGCGTAGATCATGGTGTTGTCCTGGTCATCCTCCGCGCCTCCTATGTCAACCGGCAGCTCACCCTCGAAGTAGTCGGGGTAGAACAGGCAGGCCACCGTCCACAGCCCTTCCGTGGCGTCCGGACAATACGAGTTCCAGGACTTGTTCAGTTTGTAGACGACGACATCGTCGTCGTTGATCATCGCCTTGAAATCGTCAGCGGAACCGGCATAGTAACCGTCCAGCAGAACGAATTCCGGGTTCAACAGCAATATGGCGGAGAAGTCGGCGGAGTATGTGGGCAATGTCTTCTCCGGGTCCTCGCCTAGGTTCAGGCCGCCAGCGTAGTTGATGAAGTCCACGGTCACCGAGCCGTTGTTGCCGATCTTCAGCGTCTC
>DUJZ01000100.1 GCA_013329565.1 Methanomassiliicoccales archaeon | reverse complement strand
GTCCGGAAAGGCGGTAGCCTCGAATCGGCCACAGGCCGAAGGGACAGCTACTGACTTCACGTCTCGGGAGTTCAAATCTCCTCCTTGGCGCCACTTCTCATACAATGCCTTTGAAGAATCCCGGCCCGAGCAGCCGTTCCTGAATGTCGTTGGCGAAGGCCTCCGCCACCTGGTAATAGTTCCTGCCGAACTCCTCCTCCATGAAACGCTCGAATTGAACGTGGACCTTGACGTCCGTCTCCAGCTGCAGGCAGTTCTCGATGGCCGGGAACACCTGGTTCTCCTCCTCGCTGATGTGCAAGGTCATATGGTCGACGAGCGTTCGAGCTTCCTTCTCAGCTTTAGGAACATCGCCCTCGTCCAATGCTTTCAGCGCGTTCATCATCATGCGCCGGGCCTGATCGTGCTCCTTCTTCAACCTGACCAACGTTTCCGCTACCTTTGGACATTCCAGGGCCGCGGCCTCGAACAGGAAGCGCTCCTCCTTGGCGTGATGGAACCGATCTAGAAATTGCTCGAGAAAAGCTATGGCCTCCCGGAACTCCGCGGGGTGTCTGTCCGTACGGTGGGAACGGAGAAGCTCGCCTATGACATCCAGGACCTGCCGCACGATGCCATGGTCGTATTGTAGAAGGGTCACCGAGGTCCTCATGCTGGAAACTAGGTACGCACACCTTTTTATTGATTTGGTCAGCGGGCGCCGTACCCTTCCAGGTCCAAGGCCACTCTCCTGTAGCCCAGTTTCTTAAGCGCTTGCACCACCTTCTCCCGTTCCTGGAAAAGCCCCGGCAGGTCCTCCGGGGCGACCTCGACCCTGGCCCAGTACTCGTGGTCCCGGACCCGCAGGTCCTTGAACTTGAAAGGCGCCAGGGCGGCCTCGGCCCTCTCCACCCTCCTCAGGATGGTGGATGTTATTCGTACATCGTGGGGAACCCTTGTTGCGAGGCACGTATTGCTAGGCAGGTCCCAGTTCGGAAGGCCCAGGTCCTTCAGCAAGGATCGCACCTCCGTCTTGGTAAGCTGCGCGTCCATCAGCGGTGAACGGATGTTGAGGTCCAGGAGCGCCGCCCGTCCGGGACGTATCTCTTTCAGGTCATCGAGGTGGCTCCCCTCAAGTATGTAGGATATGTCCAGCTCCCGCGCCTCCCTCTTGATCCTGCTGAAGATGGCGCTCTTGCACACGTAGCATCGGTCCTCCCAGTTGCGCACGAACTGCCCGTCGTTGACCAGGTCGACCTTGAACGTGATCACGTCAACTCCCATCTTCTCGGCCAGATGGATCGCTCCGCTCTGCTCCTGCGGAAAGAATATTTCCCCTATGGCCATGAAAGCGGTAACTTCCGCCCCGGAGTCCAGGGCGGCCTTGAGCAGAAGGGTGCTGTCAGCTCCGCCGGAAAAGGCGACGGCCACCTTCTCCATCGCCCGGATTGATTCTACCAGTCCCTGGTACTTCCGCTTGGCTTCGTCCATATCCATCGAAGGGGGAATGGCGAAGGCGATATTTATTATGGGTCCGGTCTATTGTGTTCATATGCCCAGAAATCACTGCCGTCGCGGAGGCGGGGGGCCCGGCCGCCCAATGAAGCCCAGGATGCTGCGCGGCCCGTCCGATTACAGTAGTTTCTCCCCCTCTTCCGGGGCGCCGTCAGAACCGTTGACCTTGGACCCCGACGAGGTGGAGGCGCTTCGCCTGGTCGACTATCTAGGTCTCAATCAGGAGGAGGCGGCGCAGAGCATGGGGGTTTCCCGTGGCACGGTCTGGAGATGCGTCGATAGCGGGAGGAGGAAGCTGATCTCCATGGTGATCGAGGGGCGTCCTCTGAACGTGACGAACGTGGACGATTCGCATGACAATTGTTAGGTTTCCCTAAATTACTTATATTATTGTGCTAATGCACATTATAGAGGCCGTTAAGAGCGGCCGCAAGGAGATGCTAACAATGCCATATTTGGACGGGACCGGCCCCTACGGAACGGGGCCATACGGTCGCGGGATGGGACCATGCCGGTCCGGGGGCAGGGTAGCCTTCGGAATGGGACGAGGAAGGAGAATGGGCTACGGACGCGACTTCCGGGTGATGATAGAATACCCCGAAGAGGAGTTCAAGAGAGACCTGGAATCGGAGGTCGAGGCCCTTGAGGCCAGGTTGAAGTACCTCAAGGAGCAGTTGGCCGCCGAGGGGAAGTGTTCCCCATGAAGGTCGCCGTCACCTCCAGCGGTCCGAGTACCGAAGCGATGATGGACGACAGGTTGGGCAGATGTCCCTACTTCGTCATCATGGACACCGCCTCCGGGTCGATAGAGTCCTTCGCCAACCCCGCCATGGATGCCTCTAGCGGGGCGGGGACCAAGGCCATGCAGGCACTGCTCGACAAGGGGGTGGAAGTGGTGATAACCGGACGCATCGGTCCGCATGCCCAGGCGATGCTGGAAGAGACCGATCTCAAGGCGGTCACCGGAAGGTCCGGGGTGATCGGCCAGGTGCTCAAGGATTACCTGGCCGAGACCAGCCCTTGAAACCCTTTTTATAATTTTTCAATCCAACTTCAGGGCTATCCCGCTTCCCCCGCGCTCCTTGGACCGCGAACGCACCTCTTTCCATATGCGGTGAAATTCCAGCGCGGCCGGGGACTTGGGGAACATGGACGGCAAGGGTCGCATGGCCTTAATGGACTCCATCACGCTGGGGTCGTAGGGTATGCGTCCCACCGTCATCACCCCCTGCCGCCGGCAGCTCTCCTCGATCTCCCTGGTCATCCCGGGGTGCAGGTCCCACTTGTTGACGGCGACGCAGATGGGTATGGAGAAATGATGGGCCAGCTCGATCAACCGCAATAGGTCGTGCTCTCCCGATCGGCTAGGTTCCGTTATGGCCAAGATGAGGTCTACCCCGGTGACGCTCGCTATCACCGGGCATCCGGTCCCCGGTGGCCCGTCAATGAGCACCGTGTCGATCCCATCCGATTCCGCCAGGTCGTCGGCCAGGCGGCGCACGATCGTCACCAGCTTGCCGCTGTTGGACTCCCCGGGGAACAGGTCGGCGTAGACCATAGGTCCGTGGGCGGTGTCCAGGACGAATATCTCCCCGGACTTCCGCAGGGACATGGTTATCGCCCCGGCCGGGCAGACCACCCGGCACGCTCCGCAACCCTCGCAGTGAATGGCGTTCACCCTGAGGTCGGTGATCGCCCCGAAATGGCAGTTGTCCTCGCATCTCCCGCATTCTGTGCAGAGCTCCAGATCTATCGCCGCGGTGTACGCGCCTAGGTAATCGTCCTTGGTCCGCAGGCGGCTTTTCATGGTCAAGGCCAGGTTGGCCGCGTCCACATCGCAGTCCGCTAGAACAAGATCGTCCGAGTACCAGGCCATGGAGGCCACGGCGGTGGTCTTGCCAGTGCCCCCTTTCCCGCTCAGGACGGCGATCCTGATCATCGTTTCAGCCCCATGATCTCAAAGAACACTTCGTTCAGCCTTTCCGCGAGCTCGGGCATCGCCTCCAACAGGGTTCCCCCTTTGGCGTATACCTCGGCGACCTTCCGGTCGAAAGGGACCTTCAGCAATACCGGCACCCCTTTCGCCTTGCAGAGCGACTCCACCTCACGGTCCTCGCCGAAGGACCTGTTTATCACCACGCCGCAGGGAACCTCCAGGCGGCGGCAGACCTCTATCATCCCTCGCAGGTCATGCATTCCGAAAGGGGTCGGCTCGGTGACCAGCAGCGCGAAGTCGGAACCCTCCACGGACTCCACGGCAGGACAGCTGGTTCCCGGCGGGCAATCTATGATTACCGTGTCGTCTCTCTCCTTCTTGATCCTCTTGATTATGGGGACGGACAGGGCCTCCCCGGTCCTCAGCTCCCCGCAGAAGAAGCGCATCAATCCCGCGGTCCCCATATGGACCGTCCCCACCGGCCGTCCGGACATGACCACGGCGTTCTGAGGGCACACCAGGCGGCATACCCCGCAGCCGTGGCAAAGGTTCTGCATCACCTTGACCTTCTTTCCCAACCGGACCATGGCCCCGAAATGGCAATTCGATACGCATATCCCGCAGGCATCGCACTTCGATCGATCTATGGTCGGATAGGGGATCAGGACCTCTTCCTCTGACTTTAGATCGGGATGAAGGAACAGGTGGGCGTTGGCTCCCTCCACGTCGCAGTCAAGAAAGGTCAGCGGGCGGTCTAGCGCCAACGCCATAGCGCAGGCGACGGAGGTCTTCCCGGTGCCTCCTTTACCGCTCGCCACCGCCACTATCATGCGCGAGCCTCAGTGATGGTGTTCCTGGCAGGCGTTATCGTGGTCAGCACGGAGCAGCTTTCCAGCGTTGTACGCCTCCAGCGTTTCCCCGACCGTGCCCTTGGCCCCCACGAAGACCTGGATGCCCAGCGAGGACAGCATGTCCACGGCCTTCGGCCCCAGCCCCGCGCAGAGCATCACCTGCACGCCGGCCTTGGCCAGCAGCTCGGGCGGCATCCCCACTCCGCCGCGGTGCTCGCTGGTGTTCTCCAGGAAGCTCAACGTTCCACTCTCCGTGTCCATGATAGCGTAGTCTGGGACCTTGCCGAAGTGCTGTCCGACGGTCGACGACAATCCCGAGCGGTCCATGACTGGTACTGAAACCTTCATTTTATGATCACTCTCTTTAACGCCGTTCAATCGGTACGCTGACATAAAGATAACCCCTGATGCGCTGCCCCCGAGCGAAGGAACGCAATCGATAACGATAAAATAGGCAACAGCACCTCCCAGGTCCGATGAACGTTCGCGACGTCTTGGAGTCCTACCGCCAGGGCAAGATCGACCTGCAGAGGGCCGAACAGCTGCTCCGCATGGACTTCCTTGAACGGGTCGGCGAGCACACGCTCTTCGATCACGCCCGCGAGGCGAGACGCGGCATACCGGAGGTCATCTGGGGCGAGAACAAGTCCCCGGCCATGGTGGCCGAGATAGTTTCCACCGTCCTCAAGGACCGCGACGCCGTCCTGATCTCCCGAGCTTCGCCGGAGCACGTCAAGGTCCTCAAGGCCACTGTCGATGAGGAGCACGTGCGGTACATAGAGGGTTCTAAGCTCATCGTCGTCGACCGCCGCAAGGACCGGCCGAAGATAGGAAAGATCGGCATATTGACGGCCGGCTCCTCCGATATCGCCGTGGCGGAAGAGGCCAAGGCCATGGCCGAGGTCATGGGCTGCGATGTCCTGACGGAATACGACATCGGAGTGGCGGCGCTGCACCGCTTCCTGGATCCGTTGGCCAGGATGCTGGACCAGGGCGTGGACGCCTTGGTGGCCGTCGCCGGGATGGAAGGTGCGCTGCCCACGGTCGTTTCAGGCCTGGCGGACGTTCCTATAATAGGCGTTCCCACGTCCGTGGGCTACGGCTACGGCGGGAAGGGCGAGGCGGCGCTCATGGGCATGCTTCAGACCTGCTCTCCCGGTCTCGTGGTCGTTAACATCGACAACGGAATAGCGGCCGGGGCCACCGCCGCCCTGATCAGTTTGCGCTGCCGGCGGAAAAGGTGAGCAGATGGTCATCCGTCAGATGCGAGTGGAGGACGTACCGTCCGCCCAGGCGCTGATGGCCGACACCTGGTCCAACCTTCTGAAGCAGCAGACCGGCCTGGACATGTCCTATCCGGTGAGGCAGGCCACCTGGTATACCTCCCGGTTAAGGCACGAACCACTGGGATGCATCTGCGTCGAGGAGAACGGGAAGTTGATCGCCACCGGGTTCGCCCTGAGCTGCGGGAACGTCGGCTGGATAGGGCCGATGGAAGTTAGCCCTGACCATCAGGGAAAGGGATACGGCTCCCAGCTCCTGGTCTCCCTGGAGACATACCTGTCCACTCGCGGCTGCAAGGCCGTCGGCCTGGAGACCATGAAGGACATCTCCCGCAATCTGGACTTCTATTCCCAGGCCGGATACGCCGTGGAGCAGGACGTGCTGTTCCTGGAGAAGGACTGTCTGGATGGGCAGGACGCCGGACACCCGGAAAAAGGGAAGGCCGATGTCAAGAGGATAAGAAGGATAGCCTCCACGATAAATCCGGGGTTCGATCCCTCTTCCGAGTTCAAGATATACGAGGAGATGGGCATCGGCAGGACGCTCGCGGCGGAAGGAGCGGCCGCTCTTCTCCTGACGGACCCCATTCCAGGCTCGGGCAAGGCTTACCTGAGGACCGTGCTCACCGAGGGCTATCACCGAATTGACGAGGCGATAGGGCTGGTCCAGAAGGCGGAGCGGGAAGCGCTCTGCTCCGGCGCTAAAGCGATGTTCACCATCGTCCCGGCGCAGAGCGAACTGTTGACGTACCTCATCCGGGGCGGCTACAAGCCCAAGGGCGCGGACGTCCGCATGATCAAGGGAAAGTTCGCCCGCAGCCACGAGTGTTCCATATTCTCCTGGTCGGGCTAGGGGTACTTCGGCATTATCATCGCCAGTATCACGTATACCAGTATCAGCACTCCCGAGGTCAGCAGAGTTCCAACGACCCACAGCACCCTCACCAGGAACGGGTCGGTGTCCAGATATTCGGCCATACCGCCGCAGACCCCGAAGATGATCTTGTCCCGGTTCGAACGCCCCATTCGCTTTCTCGGAGCGTAAGGCGCCGGTTGCGGTGCAGCGGCCGGAGGTGCCGGGGGTACGTTGACGTTCGGCGGGGGAACGCCGAAGCTCCCCGCCTTCATGATGACCCCGATGTAACCCAGCAGGAGTATCAGCAGGAAGATGATGTAGAGGACGGAGGACACCATGTCCCCCATGACCGTCAGGAAGTCGTCCGATTGCGACTCTCCCAGGAGCGTGAAGACATTGGATACCACCCAGAGGACGAAGGTCACGATGATCGCCGTCACTAACGGCGAGACAATCGCCGATTCCCGGGGGTACTTCCTGTTGTAGTATCCGAAGAAGAACCCCAGCAGGAACATCAGGAAGAACAGCAGCAGCGTGTCGCCCAGGAAGTCAGCGAAGTTACCGGCGAACGCCGATTCGCCCGACAGGGCGCCGAATATCTCCATCACCAGCAGGACGAATATCAGGCCCAGGAACGACTTCAGGAGCGGCCCGCCCCCTCTGAAGGTCCTATCGAAAGGGGTCTGGTTCCACACCGCCGGGGCTCTCTTCACCGGCTCACTGGCAGGCTGCTGTGGGATCACGATCCGACCTCCGCATTTCTGGCAGAAGGTGGCCTGATCGTCGTTGACCGCTCCGCACTTAGGGCAATACACCATTTGACATCCCTTCGACGAGAATAGGTCCCAAGCTCATAATCATTGCCCCAAGGCGATATCTCAATTATACCGCAAGGCCATCGTCGGTGCCATGACCGAGAGCGAGGAGGAGAAGGTTCGCAGGGTACTTGAAAGAGCGAAGGAGGAGTACGGCTTCGTCCCGTTGGTGTCGGAGGTCATGTCCGACCGTCCAGACCTGTTCCTCCCTTATTCCGAGATATCTAGCGGGCTGTTCTTCAAGCCCAGGCACATGGACCGCAGGACGGCCGAGCTGGCCGCCATCGCCGGCTATCTTCACGACCTCGGCAACGGCATCAGCCGTCTGGACCACGGCATCGTCGCCGCGCTGCTCTGTCGCCACATCCTCCAGAGATTGGGCATGCCTGCCGAGGAATACGCCGAGGTGATGTGCGCCATCGGCAACCATGAGGAGGAGTACGGCGAAGCGATCAGCCCGCTGGCGGCGGCCGTGATCCTCGGTGACAAGAGCGACGTGCACAGCAGCAGGGTACGTGTGCCGGATCGCGACACCGAGGACATCCACGACCTCGTCAATCTCGCGACGACGCACTCGTTCCTGGCCGTCGACGCCGACGCCGGGACGATCACGCTGAAGCTCGAGATCGACACGGAGATCATCCAGGTCATGCAGTACTTCGAGATCTTCCTGGCCCGGATGGTGATGTGCCGGCGGGCGGCCGAGTTCCTGGGCTGCCGGTTCGGCATCGTGAGCAACGGGCAGCGGCTGCTGTAGGGGCCCCGGGCCGGGCGGCGGGAGGCCGGGCCGAGGCGGGATCGAGCCGCCGGGCCGAGGCCAGGCCGACCTAGGACGCGGCCTCGCCGTGTGCTATACCTGAGAAGGACACAAGCGAGCGGAGGTGCCATCTTGGCAAGTGAGAAGAAGCGGAGCGGCGGGTTCATGTTCGGCGTGATGGTGGGTGTCGCCGCGGGGCTCCTGTTCGCGCCGAGGAGCGGCAAGGAGACGCGTCAGCAGCTTCTGGGTGACGGAGGCTTCAACGCGCAGGTCGATCGCATCCGGGGCGCCATCGGCGCCGGCAAGGACCAGGCCGCCGGCCAGAGCGACGTGCTGAGGCGCAAGATCGAGGAGACCCGGGAGCGCCTGCGCACCATGGCCGAAGCCGCCGGCGACGGTGGCTCCGGCGGCGACTCCGGCGGCGACTCCGGCGGCGCCCCCGCCCAGTGATCTGAGCAGGCTCGCGATGAAGGCGCTGAGGGCGGCGACCGCGTTCGACGCGGTCGCCGCCCTCAGCCTCGCTTACATGTTCCACGAGGCGCAGTGGGTACGGCGGGCCGACCAGTCCCTTCGCGCCCCCGACGCCGACCCTTCGCTGGACGGACTCGTGGTCGTCCAGCTCTCCGACTTCCACATAGGCTTCGCGCCGAGCATGAACCTGCGCGCGATGCGCAAGGCGATCGACCTGGCGCTCGCCGCCTCTCCCGACTTGGTGCTGATCACCGGCGACTTCATGTGCGCTCCGAGGGGGCTGCGGGAGTTCGAGCGGCAGCTCCGGCGCCTGACGGCGCCGCTCGGCGTGTTCGGCGTCTTCGGCAATCATGATCACGGCGACAGCAAGGCGCCGTTCGTGCGGCCCACCGACCCCGAGATCGTCTCCGCTTGCGGCGTCCGGCTCCTGACGAACGAGGTCGTCACCGTCGCGCGCGGAGCCGCGCGGATCGTGGTCGCGGGAGTCGACGACACGGGCGGCGGCCACGACGATCTGCCGGCGGTGCTGGCCGAGCTGGACCCGCGCCCGGGCGATCTGCGCCTGCTGCTCACTCACCACGCGGCGGTCGTGCGCGGCACTTCGCCCGGCGACTTCCATATGACCTTCGCGGGCGACACGCACGGCGGCCAGATCTGCCTGCCGCTCCCCGGCCGCCGGCTCATGCTCAGCGACCTCTCGGCACGGTTCGCCGAGGGCGCCTACGAACCCGAGGGACGCGCGGTCTACGTGACCCGCGGGGTCGGTA